>DASQGA010000137.1:0-13755 GCA_035632855.1 Gaiellaceae bacterium
CCTGGCGATGCTCGAAGGTCGCCGGGCTAGAACTGCGGCCCAGGCTCTTGCGGACCTCCTCGACGACCGAACGCTCATGCCGGCGGCCGAGGTGCTTGTCCGCTGGGCGGACACTCGATGACTAGGAGGGTTTGACGAAACCCTCCGGTTGCAGATGGTGGACGATCAGCCCGTCCTCATCAACCCGAAAACGTTCCTTGCATGCGGCACAAGTTGCCGTTACAGACCCGTCCGGCTCGAATTGCAGCGTTTGGGGCATCGGGGGGCGCACGCCGCCGATGCACTCTCCGGGCTCTTGTTGCCCCATCGACCCAGAAAGTCTAAGGGCTTTGCGGCGCTAGGCGGCGAGCGGAACGGCTCGCCGCTTAAGCCCGCCTGCGTTGCAGAGACGAGCCGACGGGGAATAGAGTCGCCACGCTCCTAACGAAAGGATCACGTGTCGATTCTCTGGGTCGTCATCATCGTCATTGTTGTGTTGGCCGTCCTTGGCTACTTTGGCCGGGGACGCTTCTCTAGGTAGCCGCACGCCCATCTAGCTTCGTTTCGCTAGGCGTTTCGCCAAAGCCCCTCCTAGTCGAGCTCGACCACCTCGACCCGCAGGTCCTCCGCCAACACCGGCTCGTCGTCCCGAACCTCGCGGACCATCGCTCGGCTCCGTCGCGCTCGAGGAAGAACTCGACGACCGCCTCGGTCTGGGCGCTGACGACGCTGTAGAAGAGCACGCCGTCAGCATAAGAGTGTCGCGACTCCAGCCGCCCTAGAGCTCTTCGGAGTCGAGCGCGACCTCGAACAGCTCAACCGAGGAGCGAGTGCCCGTGCCGCCGGGGGGCGACTGATTGTTCATGAAGTCGTCCACCTGGCGCAGCTCGTCCTCGGTTTCGCAGAACGCGACAGCCGCCCCGCGACTGTTCTCGCGGTCAACGAGCATCAACGCGCGCTTGATCGGTGGCGCATCTGCCGTTCCCTGTACGGACGCCATTCGCCCACGAACTTCGGCGATTCGATCGTCCCACTTGTCCCCAGAGTCTTCGAACCTTGCGATACGGACGTACATCCTGTTCCTCCCTTACTCGACCGCGAGCGCGAACCGTGCCGCTCGCGGCGCAGCCTGCTCGATACAACGAAAGTGCTGGCCCTGCAAGTCGAATCCTGTTCGCCTAGGGCTCCTACGTCTCGCGCGCCGTAAGCGCGTCGGGAGATTGCGGGCTCTCGGCCGGGGTTCTGGCCGCAGGGCCAGTCAGGACACCATATCTCTTCTGGGAACTCGACGACCTTCTCAGTCTGGGCGCTGACGACGCCGTAGAAGAGCACGTCGTCAGGATACGCCGCGCTCAGGGTCGGTAAGCGATCTGTCAGGGGCGGGTCTACCTGAACGCACCAGCGGGCAAGGTTAGAAGGGAGCCCGGAGACAATCCGGTCCTTTGCGGCAGGGCCGGGCGCACCCTCTCCGGGGAAGAGAGGGCCGGGCTCCCCGGTGGTGTTCGTCCGGCGGTTGCTTGCTCCTCCCGCAGCCTTGACGGCTGACCCTTTCTGACGAAAGTGAGAGGTAGGGGCGGAGTGTGCGGCAACTCGTGGGGGCAACTGCGGCAAGTGGAAATCGAAGTAAGCGACCCAACCCTGGTCGACGACTTGATCGAGTCGCTGCGAGCGGCGCGATTGATCGTCGCCCGTACCGGCGCGAGGACAGTGGACGTTCGCTTCGGATGGCCTCTACGTGAGGACGCCGCTCGCCTCGAACTCGACCTGTATCTCCGCGTCTGGTGTGCAAAGAATCAGGGAGCCCGGGCGATCCGCGTGGACTGAGGGACTGAGGGGCAGGGAGACGATGCCTTGGGGGGCCGACCGGGGCACTCCGCAGACCGGTCGGAACGTCGTCTCCCTACTCGTCAGCCTTCGGCACAGGTGGATTAAGGGAGACGGGGCCGGCGCGCCCCCGCGACCGACCTGTCCGCGTCGATCAGCGATGATCGGGCCGCGTGACCGATTCCGAGCCGTTCTACATGCCCGATCCCGACTTGTTCGGCCACTCAGACGCGTATCGAATGTACACGCGCTACGCAGCCGGCCTTGAACAGGCTGGGCTTGCCGGTCGATTCCCCCCGGAGGCCGAGCTTTGGCACATCGCCATCGAGCTGCTTGCCGAGCGGTATGCAGTCGAGCGCGTGGAGGAGGAGCTACATCGAGCGCATCGCCCATATCGCATCCGCTTACAGCTCCCTAGAGAGTCTTGCTTGGCTCAGCGAAGGTGGCCACCTATCGTCGCAAGACGACAATTCTCGGGACCTTCTAGACATCCGAGTCGGCCTGTACGAGCTAGGTCGGCTCGTCGGACTGACCGACTCAGAGTTGGAGGCGCGCCAAAAGCTCAACGACGACATTCGAAGCCATCGGGCCGCCCTTGAAGGCTTGACATCGCGACCCAGCCTGCCGCGCCGTACCTGGCGCGGTTTAGAGGGTGACCTACCCTCAGCCTTTCTCCCCTGAACCGCACGGCTGTTCTTCCCTTATTAGCCTGCTCTTATCAAGCGTCGCCCGGAGACGTCGCGAGTTAGGGGCAGGACGTCCCCCTCCCCGGAGACTTGCACTCCAACCCGTTTTCATTCCGCCTCGGTGAACGTCGAGGCCGGCGGGCAAAACCGAACTTTAGGCAGTCTGTGAGTCGGGCCGTGGGTTCGAGAACTGCCCCAGTTCTGCGCGCTTGCCTCACTCTTGCTGTCCGGCGCGGCGCACTTCTCCAATTGGAGACACGTCTAGGCGACGCCCCTCGAGGAAGGCACTACTCCACCGGTTATCGTGCGTGGAGCAACGCGACCGAATTCCGATCGACCGGCGCTGGCGTCGCCCGTCAGACGACGAGGCCCACCGGTTTTGCTCCGGCCGCCCGAGTCGATAAGGTCGGTCGGACGGTTTCAGGGCGACCCAGTCTCGGGTACGTCTGATTCCGGTCGGTAGCCTAGAGCCGCTGGATGTCGAGCGAAACTCCCACCACGCAGATTCACGAGGTCCAGCTCCTCCTCGAGCGGGCCGAGGCCGCAGGCAAGGTCGACGGCGTCGAGCTGGTCGAGACCATCGATGCGCTCGAGCTCGAGCCGGTCGAGGTCGAGGCGCTCCACCGCGAGTTCGAGGAGCGGAACATCGAGATCGTCGAGCCCGTCAAGGAACCCGCGCGTGAGCCGACTGCACCGCCGCGGAACCTGAACGACTCGATCGAGACCACCACGGATGCGCTCCAGCTCTTCCTGCGCGAGATCGGCCGCCATCCACTCCTCACCGCCGCCGACGAAGTGGAGCTCTCGAAGCGCATCGAGCGCGGTGACATGGCGGCGAAGCGGCGGATGATCGAGTGCAACCTGCGGCTCGTCGTGTCGATCGCGAAGAACTACCGAAACCAGGGGCTCCCTTTCCTCGATCTGATCCAGGAGGGCATGTTCGGCCTCATTCGCGCGGTCGAGAAGTTCGAATGGCAGCGAGGCCTCAAGTTCTCCACGTATGCGACGTGGTGGATTCGCCAGGCGGTGGCACGAGCGATCGCCGACAAGGCGCGAACGATTCGGGTTCCCGTCCACGTGGTCGAGCGGATGCAGAAGATGCAGCGGGCCGAGCGCTACCTCTGGACCCAGCTGGCGCGGGAGCCGAACCTGGCGGAGATCGCCGAGGAGGCGGGTCTCCCCCTCCAGCAGGCGCTCGAGGTCAAGGCGGCCGCGCGGGCGTCCACGAGCCTGGACCAGCCGATCGGCGAGCAGGAGGACGCGGTCTTCGGCGACCTCGTCCCCGGCGACGAGCCTCTTCCGGACGAGCTGACCGAGCGCCATCTCCAGAAGGAGGCGCTCGACCGGGCCCTCGAGTCGCTGCCGGAGCGGGATCGGCGCGTGCTCGAGCTGCGCTACGGGCTCGGCGGCGAGGAGCCTCACACGCTGGAACACATCGGAAAACGGCTCGGACTCACCCGTGAGCGGGTTCGCCAGATCGAGGTCGAGTCGCTGTCGCGGCTAGCGTCGCTCCGCGAGATCGACGCCGTCGCGAGCCGCTAGCGCGCTGCCGTCGAAGAGACGATCCGCCTCGCCTCCGATCCGCGCCTTCACGGCGTCGTATGCCTCTTCCAGGAAGGGCGGCCTCGTCTGGCGGTGCCCGTCGGAGGCGACCGCGTGACACAGCCTCTCCTCCACCAGCCTCCAGCCGACCGCCTGGCGCGCGGGGCCATGCGTGCCGAGGAGGCTCGACGAGTTCACCTGCAGGAGCCATCCGCGCTCCTGGAGACGGCGCGCGAACCCGATGTCCTCGAGGACGGCATCCGCGCGCTCGGGATGGCCGAGCACTGGCATGAGACCGAACGTCTCGATGTGCTCAGCGAAGCGTACGGTGAGCCCGAGGCCCCCGGAGAACGGCATGTCGACGAGGACCGCGGGCAGATCGCCAAGCCGATAGCGCAGCATGTCCTCCTCGAGAAGCTCGATCGACGGCGTCACCTCGAACCCGAGCTCGAGACGCAGGGCGAAGGTCGCGGCCTCGTGCGCCATCTCAAGGTGCGCAGCCCGGATCCTGTGCTCGCGACCAGTATCAAGCCCGAGATGCGGCCAGACATGCGGCGTCGCATAGAGCACACGGGTGCCGCGGGTCGCAGCCTGGCGGCAGAGCGACAGCCCCTCCTCGACGGACCCAACCCCGTCGTCACCCGAAGGTACGACGTGAGAATGGAGGTCGACGAACACCCAATCAGCCTAGATGGCGAACTGCTCAGTCGAGAGAAAGGCGGCTCATGGTTCCCGAAGCGAAGATCGTCGAGACCGAGAACGGCCTCGTGCCCGAGGGCGAGGGCTGGTACGTCCTGAACGCGCGCGACTCGAGCTGGCTGTACACCGAAGAGCTCGGAGTCGCCTGCACGTTCGAGGGCGACGTCCGTTTCGCCGAGTTTGGAATCAACGTCGGCGTGCTCGGACCCGGCCAGCCCGCTTGCATGTACCACGGCGAGGAGGCGCAGGAAGACTTCCTCGTCCTCGCGGGCGAGTGCCTCGTCCTGATCGAAGGCGAGGAGCGTCACCTCCGGAAATGGGATTTCGTCCACTGTCCTCGCTGGACCGAGCACGTGTTCGTCGGCGCCGGCTCCGGGCCCTGCGTGATCCTCGCAGCCGGGTCGCGCGGCGGCGAGCGGGGCATTCTCTATCCGGTCTCGGACCTGGCGCGAAAGCACGGCGCCGGCGTAGAGAAGGAAACCCCATCGCCCCAGGAGGCATACGCCCCGTACGAGCGGCCTCGCGAAGGCCCTTATCAAGAGGGCTTCCTGCCTGACTAGTCTTACTCGGCGCGGAGGTAGAGCCGGAGACCGGGAGCCGCAGCCTGAAGCTCTCGAAGGGCGCGTGACTCGAGCTGTCGCACCCGCTCCCGGGTGACTCCCAGCTCACCGCCGACCTCTTCGAGTGTGCGGGGCTTTTGGCCCGAGAGCCCGAAACGAAGCTCGAGCACGTTTCGCATCCTGTCGTTCAGCTGCTCGAGGGCAAGCCCGAGCTCGGTCCCCCGGAGAAGCTGGGCGAGGGCCTCATCGGGCTGCTCGCAGTTCACGTCCTCGATCATGTCGCCGTACATCGACTCGCCGTCGCCGACGGGCGTCTCGAGGCTGACGGGATCCTCGACGAGCGCGAGCAGCTCGCGAACCCGCTTGAGCTCGAAGCCGCTCTCGACGGCAAGTTCGTCGGCGGAAGGGTCGCGGTTCAGCTTCTGCGTGAGGACGCGGCGGGCGCGGGTCACGCGCCGTACCTGCTCGACCACGTGGACGGGCAGGCGGATCGTGCGGCCCTGGTCGGCGATCGCGCGGGTCACTGCCTGACGGATCCACCAGGTCGCGTACGTCGAAAGCTTGTAGCCCATCTTGTAATCGAACTTCTCGACCGCACGGATCAGGCCGAGGTTCCCTTCCTGGATCAGGTCGAGGAGGGGCACGCCGCTGTTCACGTAATTGCGCGTGATCGACATGACGAGGCGGAGGTTGCACTCGATGAGGCGACGCTTGGCCGCTTCGTCTCCCTCGTCCTTCAAGCGGGCGAGTTCCCGCTCCTCGGCGGCAGTCAGGAGCGGGCCGTCGCCGATCTGGCGTACGTACAGCTTGAGTGGATCCTGGGTCTGAACGACTTCGCGAGCGGCAATCGGCTCGTCGTCGTCCTCCTCCTCGACGTCGGCCTCGTCGAGCAACGCGGGATTCGGGAGCTCGGTCGCGAGCTCCAGGCGAGGACCCTCGTCCGGGTGGCTGAGCGGAAGCTTTGGGATCGGTTGTTCCACGGGGTCGATATCGGCCGCGTCAGACGGCCGCTGAACGCCCTTTTGGTCCTCAAGTCCGGCGGCCCGGCAGCCGAAAGGCGCGGTATAGTTGAGAAAGGGCGGTCGCCGGACGAGGCGCCTGGACACCGCCCCTCGTCTCACAAAGGAGTGGTGAAGTAACTACCCGTGTGCGGGATCGCCGGATATAGCCTGAATCGCGAGAGCGGCATCGACCGCACGCTGGCTGCGCAGGCTCTTCTGGCAGCCATCGCCGAACGTGGCGCGGACGCCGTCGGATACGCCTATCGCGGTCCCGGCCTCGACCTCCAGGTCTCCAAGCAACGCTCCGGGGCCAGCGAGCTGCTCGGCTCCCTCAGCGTTCCCGCTGACGCGAGCCAGGTGCTCGTCCACGTGCGCGATTACACGAAGGGTCACCCCTCGCTCGCCGCCAACAACCACCCCATTCGCCATGGCGCGGTTGTCGGGATCCACAACGGCATCATCGAGAACGACGAGGAGCTCTTCGCGGAGCGGGACTTCGAGCGAGCCGAGCCGGACATGACCGTCGACTCGGAGATCATCTTCGCCCTGATGGAGGCCGAGCGAAACCGCGCGCTTCCCCTCGAGGAGCTGTACGGGGCGATGGCGGCCGCCTGGCTCGACGAACGTGTCCCCGATGTCCTCTTTCTCGCACGGGGAGTCGGACGGCCGCTCTGGATCGGGGAAGGAGCGCACGAGTTCCTGTTCGCCTCGACGAAAGACGCGCTCGAGCTCGCCGAGACCTATGCGGGCTTGAAGCTCCGCAAGCGTGAGGTGCCAGAGGGTTCGCTTCTGACCGTCGTCGAAGGACGCGCGGTCAAGACAGAGGCCTTCGAACCCGACCGAAGCTTCCGGGAGGAGGATCCCCTCCCCTCCATCCGCGCTCCAGAGGAGCGCGTCTCGTGCCTTCGCCGCCTAGCCGTGCTCGCTGCAAGCGCGACACACGCCTAGCGCCTAGCACACCTTTCCATCGGGGCCCACCCGGGCACCTGAGGCAATGAGGCGCTCGCGGAGCACGTACTGGAAGCTCGACCAGGCGCCGCGCCCGCGCTCGAACAGGCGGTACACCTGCCACTCGGTCAGCATGCGGGGATCCTGGCGGCGAGCCTCGGCCCAGTCGGCGAAGCGCGGCAGCCGTCCGAGGCGGCGTGCCAGAAGCTCGCCCTGCGTGAGCGCCTGCTCGGCCCGGTCTTCGCTGCTCGGGATGTCGAATCCCGCTTCCCGCAGGGCGTCCGTGAGCGAACCGAACGTCTGCCAAAGGAGCGATTTCGAAGGAGCGCTGCCGCGACGTTCCGCGAGGTCCTGCCCTGTGGGAGCCCGCCCGAGCTCGTTGCCGAGCGCACGCAGGCGCTCGAGCAGCTCTTCGCGGGTCGCAAAGCGCCGGACCGAGAGTCCTGCGAGTCGCTTGGCCGCGTTCCAGCTCCCAAAGCGCCCGACAACGGTCTGAGGATGAACGCCGGCCTCGGGATCGTCCGCGAGATCGCGCATCGTCGGCGACCGGCCCAGCCGCTCGGCGCAGTCCCTGAGCGCGGCGATGATGTCCTCGTCCGAGTACCGCCGGCGGAGGCCTGCACGAAAGCCGGCCAACGCAACGGGATCGATCTCCTGGAACGAGTCTGGTCCTGATTTCCCGGTCATACGGTACGACCTCCCGGGAAGGATAGAGCAGATTATGCGCGCTGCAAGTAGCCGAGCTCGGCTAGGAGCACTCCAGCTTCCGACTCGACGTCTGCGAGCTGTTCCGCTGTCAGGTCGCGTCGAAAGCGGCCGACCGACTCGTCGTGGGCGCCTCGAAGAGCCCGACCGAGCTCGGGGGCCGGTGCCTCCAGGAAGACAGCCAGCTCCGCGGCGACCGCGTCCGGCTCACTCACCATGCGTTCGTACCGGATCTCGTGCGCCCGCTCTCCGAAGGCTCGGGCAGCCTGGACATAGGCGCGCCACGCCCACGCCGCGCGCCGCGCGTCGGAGGTCGTCCTGAACTCCTCCGCGCGGGCCGGCTCGACCCAGAAGCGTGGCTTCGCCCCGTACGGGAGCGCTGCGTCGTCGCCTCCCCCCCGCCCCTGGCTCAGCCAACCGCGATCGAGGAGCGAGCACACCACGTCCCGCCCGTCCCGCACGATGTGGACGAAGCGCGCCGAGGGAAAGGCGAGCGCTGCAGCCTCGGCGACGAAGGCCGTTTCGGGCGTCTGCTCGACCGGGCGGAGGCTGCCGACCAGGCCCAGCCGGCGTGCGACGGACAGCGTCCGGCGGATCCTTCCGGCCGCGGCCGCGGCCGGAAGCGCGGCCAGCTCGGGGACGGATGCCTTGTGCGGGGCAACCTCCCCGAGATCCACGAAGCCGGGAAGCGAGCCGATCGAGCGCCCGAGGAACGTCGTTCCGGAGCGTGGCGAGCCGATCACGAAGACGAGCCGCTGGTCGAGCGGGCCCAGCCGGTCTCGCAAGGATGGCCCGCCGCGGCGCACGAGCCGCCGGGCCATACGCAGATGCAGAACGGCGCTCGAGAGGGGGCCGGGCACCCTCCTATCGTCTCAGAGTGACCGCCGTCAAGCGGTTGCGAGGAGTTGCCCGAGCCGCACGGTGTGTTCGGGCAGCGCGTCCTTTTCCAGGAGACGCTCGAGCGCCGAGACGCAACGGGGGCAGAACTGAGAGTCGGCGCCCTCCCGAAGCTCCTGGATGGCCTCGTAAGCCGGTCGCGCTGCGCGGTAGATGCGGATGGTGAGCATGGAGTCGAGCGCATCGGCGACGTGGATGATTCGGGCGCCGAGAGGAATCTCCTCTCCGGCGAGCCCGTCCGGGTACCCGGTACCGTCCCAGCGCTCGTGGTGGTGGCGGATGGCAGGCACGGCATCGTTCAGGAAGCCGAGTCGGTCGATGATGCGGGCACCTTCGCCGGCGTGGCGCTGCATCAGCGCCCACTCGTCGGTCGTCAGGCTTGCCGGCTTCAGGAGAATCGCGTCAGGCACGGCCAGCTTCCCAATGTCGTGGAAGAGAGCGGCGTGGCCAAGGAGGTCGAGCTCGGCAGGCGAGAGCCGGAGCTCCCGTCCGATCGAGAGGGCGAGCTGCTGGACGCGCCGCGAGTGGCCCGCGGTGTACGCATCGCGGGCGTCGACGGTGGCAGACAGACTCTCCATCGCTGCAGTCGAGCGTTCACGCAAGAGACGGTTCGCCTGCTCGAGCGAGGCGTTCTGGCTTCTGATCGTCTCGGCTGCTTCACGGAGCTTGGAGGCGCTCTTCTGTGTGTGAGTCAAGTACGCAGCCATCGTCTTCCGCATCAGGAGAAGCGGCAGGACGAAGACCGCGAGGCTGTACAGGCCGATCGCCTCGTAGGCCAGGGCGATGGCGCCTGCGACCGCCCCGAAGGCGACGTAGTGCGGGAGGAGCCAGGAGAAGCGCTCGTTCCAGACGGCGCGCCACCGGTCGTGACCCTCGATCGCCATGGCGCCGCTCGTCAGGCCCGTGTTGACGATGAAGTACGCACCGCCCGCGACCAGGCCAGCGAAGGCGGTGAAGAGGGCCCCCAGCTTCCCGTTCGACCAGCCGTCGCTGATCGCGAAGACGCCGGCGACGGTCAGGGACGCGAGGCAGAGCGCACCGATGTTGAAGAGAACGTAGTGAATGGCCGGACGGCTGGCGCTCCAGGCCACGACGGCCATCGTCACGGCGAGGGGCAGGGCCGCACGGGGTCCGAAGAGCGCGACGCCCGCGAGCGCACCCACGGCGCTCACGGAGATGGAGCCGCCCTCGAGCTCGAGGGCGAGGGCCTGCCCGATTCCGACCGCCACCAGCACGGCGATCAGGCCAGGGATCTCCCCGAAGCCGGCATTGACGAGCGCCAGCACCCCGAGGGCGATGCCCGTGACGCTGACGAGAGCAACGACCGCCGCAAGGGGTAGCGAGAGAGCGAGGAAACGTGGACCGGCCGTGATGTGGCGTCGGGACTCCTCTTGGCGGCGCTCCTGCTCCGGCACGATCGGCACGGCGCGCGGGGCCGGAGCCGTGAACCCGGGTTCCTCCGGGACCGAGGCGAGTCTGGCGCTTCGCTCGGCGGGAATGAGAAGGGGCTCGGAGCTTGCTCCGAGGGCGCGGTTTCGTCCCTGCAGCTTCGCGCGGTAGACCGCGAGATCCGCCTGGTGGATCAGCTCGTTCACGTCGGGGCCGTCCTCCGGAAAGCTGGCAATGCCGAGCGACACGGTCGCTTTGATCGGCTCGCTCGATGTCTCAACCTCGAAGCGGGCTGCGGCCACCGCCCGCCGGATGCGCTCGGCGGTCTCCAGCGCCTCCTCCGGGCCCGTCTCGGGCAAAAGGATCGCAAACTCCTCGCCGCCGAAACGGGCAGGCACGTCGTAGTCGCGGAGCTGCATGCGGAAGATGTCCGCGACGCCTTTCAGGACTGCGTCGCCCGCGAGGTGCCCGTAGGCGTTGTTGATGTCCCTGAGGAGATCGAGGTCGGCCATGATCACCGTCATCGGGCGTCGGAATCGCTCCGCGCGCGTGAGCTCCTCGCCAAGCTCTGAGGCGAAGTGCCGCGCGTTGAAGAGACCGGTCTTCGGATCGACTCGCGCTTCCTCCTGAAGCGCCGGCACGCTGAGCGAGCGGTGGACAAGGAGGAGAGGAGCGACTGCGAACGGGATGAGCCATGGATTGACGTGCCAGAAGGCCGCGACCGAGACACCGAGGCAGGCGAGGACCGAGTCGGTCGTCAGCGACTCGAACGTGAAGATCGAGAGCGGGCTGTGACCGCGTGCGAGGTGCAGCATGATCGCGAACCCGACCTGGTTGACGAGCACGTAGACCAGAGCCGCCAGGGCACCAGTGAGAGCGAACGAGAGTCGGGCATCTCCAACCGGTGAGTGGTTCGAGAACAGATGGACGGCCCCCCAGGTCGCCATCACGGCGACCGTGAAGGTCAGGATGTTGAACGTCTGGATGTACCAGGGGTACCGAGTCTTCAGCCAGTCAGGAATGTGTGACACCAGCGCGAGGAGGGCCGCAAACTCGGGCGGCAGGAGGAGCGCACCGGCAACGTAGAAGATCGCGGTCGTGTGGTAGATCTGGTTCCTCGTCGTCGTTACGACGAAGAGCTGCGCGAGGCTCGCCGCAACGACGACCACCAGGAAGGTTCGCCATCCTCCCGTCTGCGTATCGAGATTGAGCACGGGCGGCACGGCGACCCCGACCGCCAGGAGGGCTACCAGGACCATGAAGGCCTTGGCCCGCGGCGGGAAGTCATCCCGCTTGCCTTCAGCGAGGGCAGAGTGCGTCGGAAGCTGAATAACTTTGTCCATTCAGATCCTTGTCGACCGATGGAAAGGCGAGTGTGAGAGCCCTCGACTCGGTCTCTTGCGATCCCAAACGCCTGCTCGTCTCAACGCTCTCCTTCGCCGCGCACCGTGCGCGGGCCGCAGTTACGCAGTTACGCGGAACGTACGTCGCAGGTGCTAGCCCCACGTCCCCCGATTGGGGTACCGCATTCCGTTTCCCCCCTTAGGGGGAGGACAGAAAGCAAGCCGCTTGGCGGTGCGGCCCCGGTCGGGCGGCGCGGTCAGAAGCTACGGGACGAGGGTATCGGCGACCGGGGCGCTGGCTCCCACGTCGCCTGCGGACTCGGCGACAGCGGTCGCAGCGTCAAGAGCGGCATCGACCGTGGAGTCGACAGCGGCGGCGGGCGGCAGAACCTCGAGGGTGTCCTCACCACTTCCCTCCTGTGAGGCGCTCGAACCCGTTCCCCACGCTGTCCCGCTGGCCGAGCCCCAGGCGGAACCCCAGGCCGAGCCCCAGGCGCTGCCCCAGGCCGAGCCCCAGGCGCTGCCCCAGGCGGTGCCGTTCAGAGTCACGAGCAGCGGATCCGAGAGCCAGTAGAGCGTGCCCCAGGCGCTTCCCCAGGCCATCGAGCCCCAGGCGCTGCCCCAGGCGCTGCCCCAGGCAGCACCCTCGACGGAGACGTTCCAGCCGTCGGGATCGGCGATGACCGCCTTTACCCACGACTCGGCGTCGAACGAAGCCGCGCCGTCGTCGTCACGGGTAACGAACTTCTTCAAGGCCCGGTTGGGGTTGATCGGAGCCGTGACCGCGTTGGCTGCGGCCGCGTTGACCTCGCCGGTACCAGCCGCCATCAGATCCGTGCCCGGAGCGATCGAGCTCGCGGTCTGCATGAGGGCGCCCTTCACTTTGTCCGGCGTCCACCCCGGATGGCGTGCCAGGAGCTGGGCGGCGATGCCCGCGACGACGGGGCTCGCGAACGAGGTGCCCGAGAGGCGCATGTAGCGGCGAGCGAGGATCGAGGTCGGATAGAGCGTGCGGAGCTTCGCCTTACCCGGGACACGCGCGACCATGTACCGGCCGGGCGCGACGACGTCGGGCCGGACGAAGCCGTCATGCGAGCGTCCGTAGGACGAGAAGGGCGCGACGACGTCGTCGCCGGGATCCACGCTGTTCCCCGTGTCTGTTGCACCCACGACGATGATGAACGGGTCGTTGGCGGGGGCGTAATCCATGGCCTGCGGGCCTTCGTTGCCCGCTGCCGCTACGACGACGACGCCGTTGAACCACAGCTGCTCGAGCATCTTGTTCAGCGGGTCGTGGACGAAGGAGCTCGGGCTCGAAGCGAGGAGCGAGAAGTTGGCAACACGGATGTTGTACGCGCGCTTGTTCGCGAGGATCCACTGCGCAGCAGCGATCACGTCGGAGACGAGCGACTCGTTGTTCTCGTTCGCCGTTCGGAGGGAGACGATGTTCGCGTTCGGAGCTGCTCCAGGGAGGGAGCTCGAGCCGCCGGCGGCAATGCCCGCAACCATTGTCCCGTGGCCGAAGTCGTCGCCGGACTCGTCCGCGACGCGCGAGTCCAGGTTGACCTGGGCCAGCAGCCGGTCGCCGAAGTCGGCGCCGGCAGCGACGCCGGAGTCAACGATCGCGATCGTGGGCGCCTTGGGCGCGGGCGAGCCGTTCGGACCGGTATAGAGACTCTGAGCCTGCACCGTCTGCTGCCACTTGTTCTTGTTCTGCGGCCGGTACCGATCACCCGTGTCGGGAGAACCGGGCATCGAAACGTCGAGCGTGAGGGCGGTGATCTTCTTGTTCTTCGCAAGCTTTAGGACTTGGAGTCCGGTCAGGTTCGCGGCGACGCCGTAGACGATTCCCAGGTTGCGGCTAATCTCTGCGTTCTCGCCGAGCACCAGCTCCCGAGCTCTGCCCTCCTCTTCGCCCTGGACGATGACCCGGAAGATCTTGGACGGATGAGCCTTGGCATCGCCGAGGAGGCCTGGATCGACGAACGGGCCTCTGGCGGCGCTCTTCCCGCTGCTCGAACCGGAGTCGGCGGTCGCCGCAATCGGAGCGGTCGTGAAAGCCAGGAGCGCAACGAGAAGCGTCGCGAAGCCGCGACCTCCCTTGCCCCAGAGCGCGCTCGAGCGCGAATCGCCGCCCGAGCCCTTGCCCCAGAGGGCGCTCGATCGAGTCTGAACCTTCGAG
>DASQGA010000138.1:0-4406 GCA_035632855.1 Gaiellaceae bacterium
ATCCGATCGCGATCCACTTCAAGGGGTCAGGCTTCTACTCGACGGACTACGGCCGCGGGGGGCGTAAGCGCGAAACCGGCGTGGACGGGGACGGCTCCTCCGCGGAGAGCTCGCCGTCCGAGGGCAAGTCGGACGAGAAGAAGAAGCCCGACAAGCCCGAGAAGAAGGCCGCGGAAGCGTAGGCCTAACCGTCAGGGCGGCAGCCCGGGTTGAACGGGTTGCCCGGTGCGGGCGGCTGTGAGGCGCTCTCACCGGTCACCATCGAGACGACGCCGGCGTTGTCCTCGCTCCCCAGGATCACGGACGCGCCGCCGACGCTCGTCGGCGTTCCGCCGAGGTGGCACTTCAGGGTCTTGCTCGAGGGCGCGCGGAACTTCACCCATCCGAGCTGAACGATCTGCCAGGCCGAGAGGTCGGTCGCGAGCGGCTGCACGAGGTCGTCTCCGACAAGCGGCATGTGCAGGTAGCCCCAGAAGCCCACGGTCTTGTCGGAGATCGCCTGGACGACCTGCTGCTGGCGCTCGGCGCGGCTGAAGTCGCTCTCGCCCGGATTCAGCTCGTTCTTGCGGACGCGCGCGTAGATGAGCGCCCGGCGGCCGTCCATCTCCTGATCCCCCTTGCGGAAGCGATAGCCCCGCCAACTCGTGCAGCGCGCCGCCGTGTAGGGGCACTCGAACCTCGAGAGGATCGGTTTCTTCACGTTGATCGTGACGCCACCGATCGCGTCGACGACCTCGCCGAAGGACTTGAAGTCGACGATCATGACGTGGTTCACAGGCAGCCCCGTCAGGTTCGCGACCGTCCTGATCGCGAGGGCCGGACCCCCGCTCGAGTAGGCCGAGTTCACCCTGTCCTCGCCACGGCCCGGGATCGTGACGCGCAGGTCGCGCGGGATCGAGAGGAGCGCGAGCCGGTGGTCGTCGGGATCGGTGTGGATGAGCATGATCGAGTCGGAGCGGCCGTTGCCGGGCCCCGCACGGCTCTTGCTCCCCACGTCGGCGCCGAGCAGGAGCACGTTGGTCGGATTCGAGAGGAGCGAGCCTTCCTGGGGCGCGAGCGCAGCCTTCGCTTCCGGGTCGAGGCGCCCATTCGCGTCCTTGACGCCACTGCGGAAGGCGAGGAAGCCGAGAGTGCCCCAGACGATCGCCAGCACGATCACGAGAAGCACGACCGCGACGGCCTTGCGTCCCCAGCGGCGGCGCTTCTTCGGCGTCGGCACATAGGCCCCGCCGTAGCCGTCCCCGTCGCCTGCAGGCTTGGGGTCGCGGCGCGGCGACTCCCTCGGAATCGGCTTGATCGGGCCTTTGGTGCGCCCGCCTCGGTAGACCTTGTAGGGCTTGTCCTTGCTGGGCACGGGACGGGTTATGGTAGCCGCGGGCCTCGAGTCCCTATCCGGTTCACCAAGTGGCAGACGAGTACGTCATCGGGATGGACCTCGGCGGGACGAAGCTTCTCGCCGGGCTGATCGACCGCGAGGGCGTGGTCGTCGAACGGAAGGTCCGGGGGACCGACACCTCGAACGAGGAGGCGGTCGTGGCCCAGATCGAAGCGGCCGTGGAGGAGCTCGTGAACGACAACGTGGTGGGCATTTGCCTGGGGGTTCCGTCACTGATCGACCAGCGCACGGGCCGTGCGGCCTCCTCGGTCAACATCCCGTTCGAAGGAGTCGATCTTCGCGACCGGATCGCGGAGCGTTTCGATCTGCCTGTGGCGCTCGAGAACGACGCGAACGCCGCTGCCGTGGCCGAGCACGCGCTGGGCGCGGGGCGCGGGAGCGACCACATGGTGATGCTGACGCTCGGCACCGGCGTCGGCGGCGGGCTGATCCTGAACGGAAAGCTCTATCGCGGCTTCACCGGGGGTGCGGGCGAGCTCGGCCACATGACCATCAACTTCGAGGGGCCACCATGTCAGGGCACGTGCCCCGGCATCGGCCACCTCGAGGCCTACGCCTCCGGCACGGCCGCCGAGCTGCTTGCCCGGGAGATGGTGTCCGAGCGCCCTGACGGAGACCTCGGGCGTGCCGCAGCCGAGGGCACGGAGGTCGACGCGAAGCTCGCCGTGGAGCTCGCCGCCGTGTCGGAGGGGGACGCCCGCGAGGTGCTCGACCGCGTCGGCTCGCGCCTCGGCGTCGCGATCGCGAGTTACGTGAACATCTTCAACCCGGAAGTCGTCGTCGTCGGTGGAGGCTTCGCGCGCGCGGGCCGGTTCCTGCTCGAGCCGGCGCGGAAGGTCGTCGCCGAAAGCGCCCTCGCGCCCGCCCGGGACCAGGTCCGGATCGAGCTCGCCGTGCTCGGCGTCGAGGCGGGGCTGATCGGGGCAGGGCTCGTCGGGTTCGAGGCGGCCGACGCCGTTTCCAGCGCCTAGATGGTTGATCGGCAATTACCGCACCCCCGGATGGCGGCCCAGACACGGCGCCAGGCCGCACCCTCGCCCTTGTCAAGGCTTCTAGCCTTGCCTGCGGACGATGGCGCACCCTGTCTTGGTCTGACCCGTCCCCGCGGGCACGCCAATTACCGACCAACCATCTAATGCTCGTCGTCTGCCCGACGCCGATCGGGAACCTCGAAGACGTGACGTTGCGAGCCCTCAGGGAGCTCGGCGAGGCAGACGTCGTCCTCTGCGAGGACACCCGGCGGACACGGGTCCTACTCGACCGGCACGGAGTCTCCGCCCGGCTCGTGAGCTTCCACCGCCACAACGAGGCCGCGCGAACGGCCGAGACCCTGCCGCGCCTGGAGGCCGGGGAGAAGGTCGCGCTCGCGAGCGACGCCGGTCTTCCCGGCGTCAACGACCCCGGCGCGCGCCTGATCGCGGCCGCCATCGACCACGGTGTGCCGGTCACCGTTCTACCCGGGCCATCGGCGGTCGAGACGGCGCTCGTGGCAAGTGGCCTCGTCGGCGAGCGCTACACGTTCCTCGGCTACCTGCCGCGGGCCAAGGAGGCGCTCGCCCGGCTCTGGGGTGAGCTCCCGGAGGGGACGACGGTGGCCTTCGAGTCGCCTCGCAGGCTGCCGGCGACCCTGGCGAGCCTCGCCGCCGCGGAGCCCTCGCGTCGAGTGGCGGTGTGCCGCGAGCTGACAAAGCGCTTCGAGGAGGTCGTGCGAGGCTCGGCCGTCGAGGTCGCGGCCCGCTTCACGGAGCCGCCGAAGGGCGAGATCACGCTCGTGATCGGCCCGGGCGCGCCGCAACCGAAGGCCGACGAGCACGAAGCCTCCCGGGTCGTCTCGGAGCTGGTGCAGGTGGGAGTCCCGCGCCGCCGCGCCGCGCATATCGTGGCCCGGCTGAGCGGGCTTTCGAAGAACCGGCTCTACCGAGACTCGCTCTAAGAGGGATTGAAGCGGCCTGGAGCCATGCAGGGCCGCCCGTAAGATTCGCCCGATGCCGGACGCTCGCGAACGCATCCTCGTGGCGGTTGCTTGGCCCTATGCAAGCGGGCCGAGGCACATCGGCCACGTGGCCGGCTTTGGCGTGCCGGCCGACACCTTCGCGCGCTACCACCGCTTGAAGGGGAACGACGTCCTCATGGTGAGCGGGACTGACGAGCACGGCACGCCGGTCATGGTCGCCTCCGACAAGGAGGGGGTCTCGCCTCGGGAGCTCGCCGACCGGTTCAACGGGGTGATCCGAAACGACCTCCGGAACCTGGGCGTTTCGTACGACCTCTTCACACGGACGACGACGGAAAACCACTACCGGGTCGTCCAGGACCTGTTCAAGACGCTCTACGAGAAGGGCTACGTGATCGAGCAGACGGCGATGGGCGCCTTCTCTGCGTCGACGGGGCACACCCTGCCTGACCGCTACATCGAGGGCACCTGCCCGATCTGCGGCTACAAGGAGGCTCGCGGTGACCAGTGCGACAACTGCGGGAACCAGCTCGACCCCACGGATCTGATCGATCCCCGCTCCCGGACGGACGGGCAGCCCCCGGTCTTTCGCGAGACGGAACACCTCTTCCTCGACCTGCCCGCGTTCGCGGAGCGCCTTGCGGTGTGGATCGGAAAGCAGGAGCACTGGCGTACAAACGTGCGCCAGTTCTCGCTGAACCTCCTCGGCGAGTTGAAGCCCCGGCCGATCACGCGCGACCTCGACTGGGGCGTCCCGATTCCGGTTCCCGGCTACGCGGAGCGCGACGACAAGCGGATCTACGTCTGGTTCGACGCCGTCATTGGCTACCTCTCGGCGAGCGTCGAGTGGGCCGCGAATCGGGGCGAGCCGGATGCCTGGCGCGCGTGGTGGCAGAACCCGGATGCGCGCCACGCCTACTTCATGGGCAAGGACAACATCGTGTTCCACTCGATCATCTGGCCGAGCATGCTCATGGGCTACGGCTCCGGCGGCGAGGTGGGGGCAGGGCGCGGTGACCTCCAGCTCCCCTGGAACGTCGTCGCGAGCGAGTTCCT
>DASQGA010000139.1:0-2360 GCA_035632855.1 Gaiellaceae bacterium
CTCACGCCCGCCGCAGATCGGCCACATGGGGATGTACCTGGGCGGCGGCTGGGTCGTGCACTCTTCGAGCCAGGGCGTGACCCTGGTTCCGCTCGAGAGCTGGTGGGCCGACAGCTTCGCCTGGGGTCGGCGCCCGCTTGCCGAAGCCGGCCTTTCGTAAAACCCCCGCAAATCGAGATCCCCCAATGGAGTGATGACCCGCTAAAGGGTGACATTGATACTGGGTGTGCTGGCGTCCACTCAAAAGGGGATCAAGATGTTGCATTGGAAAGTCACGACGTTCGTCCTGACTGCACTTGTCGTCTGCTCCGCCTTCTTCGGCGAGCTCGACGGCTTCATCTGGAGCTAGTCACCCAGTGAACAGCCATTCCGCCCGCTCGGCTCCGAGCGCCGCGGAGCAGGCACGGCCGGAGGGGTCTGACACCCTCCGGCTTTTGCCGGTGGTCGTCCCGGTGACGGCTGCCGGAATCGGCGTGCTCGGCGCGGCAACCTGGAGCCTCCTGGTGTCGACTCCGTCGCTCGGGCTCGTCGCCGGCCTCCTGGCCCTGCTCGTGGCCTCCGTGGTCGTCGAGGCCTACCCGGTGCCCGTCGAGGGCGTTCCGGCTGGGTCGGTCTCCCTCGGCGCCGTGTTCATCGTCGGGACGGCTGTCGTCTACGGCTGGGCGCCCGCGGTCGTGATCGGCTTCGCGACTCGAGCTCTCGTGGACATCCTGGATCAGCGGCCTCCGATCCGGTTCCTGTACAACGCCGGCGTCTACGCGCTCGGCGCTGCGGGTGCCGGTGTCGCCGCGTGGCGGTTCGACGGCAGCGAGGTCGCTGATGTGTTCCTCGCGGTGCTGGTCGGAGCCGGCACGTTCTACGCGACGAACGTCGTGCTCGTCGCGCTCGTGATCTCGGTCTGGGCCCGAGAGCGCTTCTTTGGGCTGCTCCGCCAGTCCATCTACTGGACATTCGTCCCGTTTTCGATCATGGCCTCGGTGAGCCTCATGCTCGCCGTTCTCTGGGATCGCTCCCCGTTTCTCTCGGCCGCTCTCATCGGCCCTCTCGTCGCAATCGCCCTGTACCAGCGGTCCGTCCACGAGTCTTTGAAGGCGATGCGACTTGCGCTCACCGACCCCCTCACGGGACTCGGAAACCACCGCCACTTCCACGAGCGGCTGCAGCGCAGCCTCGACGAGGCGCAGGAGCAGGGCACGCCCGTCACGATCTGCCTCATCGACATCGACCACTTCAAGCAGATCAACGACCGCCACGGCCATCCGGTCGGGGATCGCGTGCTCGCCCAGGTTGCGAGCCGGCTCCGACAGGGCGGCGAAGCGTTCAGGCTCGGAGGCGACGAGTTCGCGATTCTACTCCCCGGCCGAAACGGCGAGGACGCGTTCAAGATCGCGAGCAGCGTGCTCGACCGCGTCGCCGCCTCCCCGTGCGAGCACGGCAGCACGGTCAACGTCTCGGCTGGCATTGCCACGTATCCACAGCACTCGCTCGATCGGAGCGAGCTGGTGCGGGTGGCCGACAACGCGCTCTACTGGTCGAAAGAGCATGGTCGAGGGCGAGCACACGTGTACCGGCCCGACGTCGAGGAGCTGGCGGAGCTTCGTTGGCTCATCGAGGGGCGGGACCGGGCCGCCTGCCTGCGCGCCGCCGCGAGTCTCGCCCACGCGGTGGACGCGCGCGACGCCTACACCGGCAGCCACTCCTACGTGGTCGGCGAACTGGCCGCCCGCGTCGCGATCCGCATGGGCCTCGAGCAGGAGGAGATCGAGCTTCTCCGGCTCGCGGGCAGCCTCCACGACCTGGGCAAGCTCGCCATCCCCGAGGAGATCCTGCGCAAGCCGGGCCCGCTGACCGAGGCGGAGCGGCTCGTTCTCGAGCGCCATCCGCAGATTGGTTTCCGGATGCTCGACTCGCTCGGGGTCGAGCCCGTCGCGGACTGGATCCTCCACCACCACGAGCGGTGGGACGGAACTGGCTACCCCGACCGGCTCTCGCGCGACAAGATCCCGCTCGGAGCGCGAATCCTGTTCGTCGCCGACGCGTACGACGCCATGACCACCGATCGCGTCTATCGCGGCGGCCTTTCGCACTACAGGGCGCTCACGGAGCTCGACCGCTGCTCCGGCACGCAGTTCGATCCGGACGTGGTCCAGGCGTTCAAAGCCGAGTTCGCGGTCACGAGAGGGCTCGAGCCCTCTCTGCTCGAAACGGCCTGACCGCGCCTAGTTGTCACGCCTACACACGTTGTGAACGGCTGAGAGGACATCCGGGCCTCCTTTGAGGCTGTGGGTCTGCGAGGACTCACGCCCGAAGGAGGGACCCGGATGATGCTTCACCGTAACGCCAAGCTCGGACTGGCTGGC
>DASQGA010000140.1:0-1591 GCA_035632855.1 Gaiellaceae bacterium
GTCAGTGACCGTCCCATCGGTGGCCACCACGCTCACCTCGGAATAGAGTCCGCCGCCGAACACCCATGCGCCGGAGTCCTCGGCCTCTTGGGCCACCGCGTGCGCAGCCTCGGCCACGTCGGGCAGCTCCTCCTCGGGGAAGGTCATCGCGCCGTCATCGAACGAGATCAGGTATCGCGTTATCTCATGACTCCTTGTCGCGGCGGCCTGCTCCGGCCGCATCGCGGTAGAGACTGACAAACCACCGAAAACTCATCGGCTGCGGCCAGATCCAGCCTCGCTTCTTCAGGGGTCATTCCCGAGCAATGACCCCAGCGGGCGATCTTTAGCCTGGCAGCAGCTTCGGTCACCGCGGGAGCGGGTTCGGGCCGGTGGCCGTGACCAGCCGCTGCGGCACCCAGTCGTCGACGTGGCTGAAGCCGTCGAAGCGCGCTCCCTCGAGGATGACGCCGTCGTACAAGGAGCGGCGATAGAACTTCACGTGGGTGAAGTCCTCGAACAGGACGTAGCACGGCTCGACGGAGGGACTCTGGAACTGCTGGCCAGTTAGCGCGGCCCGATGCACTCGTGAGAAGTCGTCGATGTCCTCACCGACCACGACGCCGAGGTGCTCGAGACCCATCCGGTAGACGCGCTGGTGAACAGGCGGGATGAGCTCGATGAGCGAGACCGGAGTCCCGTCGAGGACATCGAGCGGCTCGGCGAGCACGATCAAGGAGATCGGACGCCCGTTCCAGACGTTCTCGCTGTTCGCCCTCGCATGGCGCTCGAGAAGCGTGCGCTGGTGGACGTAAAGGTCCCAATCGGCGACGCGGACGGCGAGGTGGCTGAGCGGGTAGGGTGCGATGTCGATGCCGCGGGCAACAAGACGGTCGCGCTGCATCGCCGCGAAGGCTCGATAGTCCCCGATGATCTCGGCGATCGGATCAGACGTCGCCACGTGGCATCCTCCTCCGCCATCGTACGAGATGGACGGCCATGGCTCGGGGGACATTCCCGCACACTCGCGCAGCCGGGCGCGCTTGCTCTCAAGCTCCTGCGGTGACAAGCTCCATCCCCTGTTCATCGCCGAATAGGAGGCGCGCCATGGCTAGTGAGGGTAAGAGTCAGCTGCTGATCACGTTCGTTGCGGCCCCGGATGAGGTCGGCGAGGTCGACCGGCTTGTTGCGAGCCACGCGAAGTGGATGGAAGAGACCCACCATCGCGAGGGGAGTAAGGCCCTACTCAGCTACAACTTTTCGAAGGGACCAGAGCTCGCGAATCCGCTTGATCCCAGCTCGGAAGCTACCGGCAACACGCGCTACGTCTTGAACGAGATCTACGAGTCTCCGGAGGGCATCGAAGACCATTGGCAGCAGGCGCAAGCGTCTTGGGACGATTTCGCCGCACTGGTGGAGCTGAGGGGCAGCGCCAACCCACAGTCGCTCCACACGGGCTAGATCACTGCCTCGCTCTGGTAGCTCGTAGCCGACAGTCACGCTTGGCCTGATAGTCCATCTCGCTCAGGGGTCATTCCTGACCGCTGGCCACTCGGCCGTCGTCTACCTCGCACCCCGCGGGAGACCCTTCGTGCGGAGCTTCGGAGGCGTA
>DASQGA010000141.1:0-9756 GCA_035632855.1 Gaiellaceae bacterium
GGGCTCCCTTCCAATCGGGACGGCGGGATTCGAACCCGCGACCCCCTGCTCCCAAAGCAGGTGCGCTACCAGGCTGCGCTACGTCCCGCTGCGCGAAGTGTAGACCGCGCCGCGGCTCGACCGTCCCTCGGTTAGCCTCGCGAGCTGACTCGACCACGCCGCCCACTCGTCGGGTACGTCCTCGTCTGGACCGCGGTCCTGCTCTGGTCGATCAACGCGACCGTCTCGAAGATCGTCCTCGAGTCGGCCGGTCTCTCGGCGCTCCGCCTGTCCGAAGTCCGGGCGAGCGGCTCCGCGGTCATCCTCCTCGTCGCGGTCGCGCTGCTCCGTCCCGTTTCCCTGAGGACGAACCGCCTGGAGCTCGCCTTCCTGGTCGTCTTCGGGATCTGCGGCCTCGCCCTCGTCCAGCTCTTCTACTTCGTGGCGCTCGGGCGGCTCAACATCGGCATCGCACTCGTGATCGAGTACATCGCACCGGTCCTCGTGGCGCTCTACGCGCGCTTCTTCGTCCACGAGCCCGTGCGCCGCCGGCTCTGGGCCGCGATCGCGCTCAGCCTGGCTGGGCTCTCGCTCGTGGTGGACCTCTGGAGCGGGGTGACTCTCAGCACGACGGGCGTCCTCGCGTGCCTCGCAGCCGCGGTCGCCTATGCGCTCTACATCGTCATGGCCGACCGGAGCCTTCGCGGAGGGCGCGACGCAGCTTCGCTCCTGGCCTACGGGTTCCTCTTCGCGAGCATCTTCTGGGCGATCGTGCAGCCGTGGTGGAGCTTTCCTACCGAGAGCGTCGGTGCGAGCGCCTCGCTCCTGGGCCGTCTCGACGAGTTCTCGGCCCCCGTTTGGCTCCTGCTCGGCTACATCGTCGTCCTCGGCACCGTCGTGCCGTTCGTCCTGATCGTGACTGCGCTCCACCACATCTCGCCGACCCGCACGGTCATCGTCGCGATGCTCGAACCCGTTCTCGCCGCCGCAGTTGCGTACGCGTGGTTGGGGGAGGAGCTGACGGGACAGCAGATCGCTGGCTCGCTCCTCGTGCTCGGGGGCATCATCCTTGCCCAGACGGCTCGAGAGGTCCAGGCGACCGGGGCGGAAGCCGAGAGCGGGCCTCGCTAGGAGCTCCTTCTTAAACCTCGAAGAGGACGCGGAGCTCTGCGATCTTGTCGGAGCGGAGCTGCTCTCGCTCTCCGCGGGCGACCGCCGAGACCACCTCCTCGACGAGCGAGGCCAGATCGACGGGATTGAACGGCTTCGTGATGTAGTCGAGGCCGCCGAGATCCATGCCGCGGGCGCGGTCGCGCAGATCCGCCCGGGCGGTCAGGAAGATGATGGGGATCGTGCGCGTGTCCTCCTTCTCGAGCAACCGCTCCGCCACCGACCACCCATCCAGGCGCGGCATCATCACGTCGAGGAGGATGGCATCCGGCCGCTCGCGCTCGACGACGTCCAAGCCGGACGGCCCGTCGGGCGCCTCGACCACCTCCATGCCCTCCGCCTCGAGATTCACCCTGCACAGCAGACGAATCGGCGCCTCGTCGTCGATGATCAGCACCTTTGTCATGAGCGTCCCGCCGGTTCCACTTGAGCTTCCTTACCCTGGGGAGCGCTCTTCGAGACCGGGAGCTCGAAGACGAACGTCGACCCCTCCCCCTCGACCGACTCGACGGCGATGCGCCCGTCCATTGCCGCCAGCAGCCCGCGCGCGAGGAAGAGCCCGAGCCCTGTTCCGTGGGCTCCCGTCAGCGGAGCTGTCCCGGCGCGATAGAACTTCGTGAAGATCCGGTTCTGGTCGTCGATGGGGATGCCGATGCCCTCGTCGCTCACCCTGACCTCGATGGCATCGGTCTTCCTGCGTCCCGCGAGCGTAATCGTGCCTCCTTCGGGCGAGTACTTGACGGCGTTGTCGACCAGGTGCAGGAGGATCTGGGCGAGCTTCTCCCTGTCTGCCTCTGCGTAGAGCCCGCGTTCCGGGGCATCGAGCTCCAGCCGATGGGAGCCGTCGATGTGCTCCTGGGCGCGTTCGCCGACCGACGCCAGGACCTCGGCCACGTCGACCGGGGTCAGATCCAGCCCGAGCGTGCCGGCCTCGAGGCGCGCGACGCTCAGCAGGTCGTCGACGATCCCGATCAAGCGCTCCGACTCCGTGGCGATGTAGCCGAGGAACGTGGCGCGCTCCTCGTCCCCGAAGGCGACGTCGCTCCGAAGAAGTGTCTCCGCGAACCCGTAAATCGAGGTAAGCGGGGTCCGGAGCTCGTGCGACACGGTCGCGACGAAGTCCGACTTCATCTGGTCGACGACGCGCTCTCCCGAGACGTCGCGGAAGGCGAAAATGCGGCCTCCAACGGCGCCACCCGGGTCGAGCATCACGGCCTCGGTCAGTGCGAGGAAGACATCCTTGCCGCCCCTGCTGATCGTGACCGGCTCTTCCCTTCCGTGCGTGCGCGCTGCCCCGGCGAGATCGCGCTGGAGAACCTCGGGGATTCGTCTGCCGAGAGCTTCCGCCGCCGGAACGCCGGTGATCCGTTCGGCCATGGCGTTCCAGAGGACGACGCGCTCCTCGCGGTCGACGGCCACGATTCCGTCGGCGATATTGAGGAGGATCGCATTCGAGCGCTCCTTTTCCTCTGCCACCCGCTGGTAGAGCTCGGCGTTCGAGAGCCCGGCGGACGCGACGGCGGCGAGAGCAGAGAGCGCCTGGGCCTCCTCCTCGCGCCACGCTCTCGGCCTCGCTGTGTACACGGACAGCACGCCGTGCAGGCCGCCGCCGTGGGCGATCATCGGCACCGCGATGCAACCGATCATCCCGCGCGCCAGCAGGGGATCGCCGTGACCGAGATCGGGCCTCGCGCGGACGTCGTCGAGGGTCGCGGCGGCGCGCGACTGGACGGCGTCGCCGAGGAGGCCGGTTCCGACGTCGGCTCGCGTTCCGACCAGATCATGGGCGATGTCCCCTTCCACGCCGGAAGCCGCCCGGATGACGAGCTCTTCGCCGTCGAGGAGCCTGACGGTCGCTGCGTCCGCAGCGAGGAGGACGGGCGCCTCGCGGACGATCTCCTCGAGGACGACAGAAGGATCGAGCACGGTGACGACCTGCGCGCCAACCGCGGCGAGTCGCTGCGAGAGCCTGCGGCCGCGCCGCTCGGTCTCGAACAGCTCGCTGCGCTCCAGCGCGCCTCGGGCAGCGCGGCTGAGGTGCCGCGCTAGAGCAAGGTCATCGTCCGTGAAGGCCCGCTCCTCCCCGAAGAGGACGACGACGGAACCCGGCTCGCCGCTCGTGCCCACCACCGAGACGGCGAGAAGCGCACAAGCGTCGTTGGCCGCCAGAAGGTCCCTCCACCGGCGATGAAAGCGCTCGTCCTCGGTGAGGCCGCTCGAGGTGACCAGCCGCCCTTCCCGGGTGGCCGCAGCGAGCGGGGCCTCGTCATCCTGGATGCCGTCACGAAGCGCTGCCTCGACCTCGTCGCGGACATCGTAGGAGCCCACCAGGAGGAGCTTGTCGCCGGCCGCTCGTAGGACGAACGCCGCGATGCCACCGAGAGCTTCGGTGGCCGCCTGGGCCAGTGCCGTGACGGTCTCGTCGAGCGAGAGCGGCGACCCCAGGGCCTCGGCGATCCGGTAGAAGCCCTGCTGGATCTGCGCCTGGCGCTCACGCTCCTCGAAGCTCTCCGCGTTGTGGAAAGCGAGCGAGGCGAAGCGAGCGTAGGCATCGAGGAGCTCGAGATCAGTCTCTCCGAACCTCCCCGCCTCGACCGAACAGACGCCCAGCAGTCCTCGCACCTCGCCGAGCCACGTGATCGGGGCGACCAAGACGTCCTCGAACTCCGAGTAGTACGTGCTGGGCGGAGGATCCTCGGTCTCGCGGAAATTGCGTTTCAGCACGGGTTTCCCATCCTCGATCGCCGCCTTGTGCGTCCCCGCCGCGGGGATTCTCCGGCCGACGGCCGGCTCCGGCAGCCCGAAGACGGCCCGGCACCGGAGCGAGTCGCGATGAGGTTCGAAAATCCAGCAATCGGCTGCATCGGCGCCCAAGAGCTCGGCGACCTCCTCGACCAGGCGCTGCACCACCGACGTGAAGCGAAGGTCGCTCGTCACCACCTGTGCCGCTTTGAGAAGAGCGCCCTGGCGGTCGACCCGCCTTCCTTCCTCTCGGAGTAGGCGGGCCGTGTGGATGGCGAGCCCCGCTTCCCCGGCGACGGCTTCGGCAAGCGCGATCTCGCCTTCCGTCCAGCGGCCGACCTCGGAACGGTGAAGCGCAAAGACGCCGATCACGTCGTCGAAGACGACAATCGGCGTCGCGAGCACTGCCTTCGTTCCGAGCCCGACCAGCGTCTCGCGGCCGCCGAGATTGCGGTCGTCCAGCTCGGATGCCGACTCGACGTCTGCGATCGCCACCGTGCGCCGCTCTCGCGCGGCGAGGTTCGAGGCCGGCAGGCGCGCCGCCGCTCCGCCGACAGGCTCGAGGCCGGGAGCCGTCCATTCCGAGAGGATCGGCATCGCGCCGCCGGGCTCCACGAGGCGAATGAAGCACCGGGAGACCTTGAGCGCCCGCGCAGTCTCTCTCACTGTGACCGCCAACAAGTCGTCGAGGTCGAGCTCGGAGCGGACCTGGCGCGAGATCGCGGCAACGAGGCGCTCGCGCTCGAGCGCCGCCTCGAGCGCCTCCGAAGACCGGCTGCGTCCGAGGGCCAGCGCCGTCTCGTTCGCGAGCCGCTGGAAGAGCTCGAGCTCGCCCGCCGAGAAAAAGCGGCGCATCGAGAAGACGGCCACGACGAGCACGCCCGTGAGCCTGCCCTCGGAGACCAGGGGTAGGAAGGCAGCGCTCTTCGCTGGCACCGTGTCGAGGGCGCGGCTTACATGCGGTGCAGCCTCGACGTCGTAGACGGCAAACGCCGCCCGCTCGCGCGCCACGGTCGCGATCCCGCCCGGGTCCTCGACGAGGTCGATCTCGATCTTCCTCCACCAATCCTCGTCGGCGCCCCTGGCCGCAAACCCCGTCGCCCGGCGCTCCGTGTCGTCCACGACGGCGAGCAGCGCCGCTTCGACCCCGAGCGAATGCTCCAGCTCGTCGAACAGGTTCTCGGACGCGTCGCGCGCGCTTAGCGAGCGTGAGAGTGCGGTCGAGAGACGTGACATCGCCCCCGCCTCGCGCTTCCGCTCGCTCGCGGTCTCTTCAGCGGCCCGCACCCGCCCCGCCGGGTCGACGAGCAGCTCGCGATCGCGCCGGGCCAGCAAAAGGAGAGCGGGAACGAGGGCAAGGAGTGTCAGGGCAAACGCAGGCCAGGGACTGGAGGACGCAAGCGGCTCCGAGTCGCCGACCTTCGCCACTCCGAGAACGGCGGCCGTGACACCGACGAACGCAAAGAGCACCCAGAGTGCAAGCCCCGCCGTCGTCGGTCGTCTGCGGGCTCCGAGCAAGGCACGAAGCAGCAGCGCGGACAGCGCGAGATACAGCGCCGCGGCAACGAGAAGCGGCACCGCGTTCGTGAGCAACGTCGTCGTCTCGTTCGTCACTGGGCACTCTGATGATAGGGAGGACAACGAGTTTCCGTCCACGATTTCCCTTCCGACAACTCGGGTCGCATGGCTTGCGAAGATGGGCCGATAGGCCTATTGGCAGCCGGAAGCCCACTGGATACGGTGGCGCTACTGGGCGATGCGAACCGCGGCTGGTGTCCTGGCGATAACCCCTGCGGTGCGCACTCTGGGAAGGCCCGCCGCACAAACCCCCCGAGTGGCGGGCCTTCCTTAGAACTCGATTCACATTGTGAATCGAGTGCTTAACCCGAGCTGAACAGGCCCCTGACTACAGTGGCCGCCGGTGGTCAAGCGGATCCTTCTTGCGACTCCGCGCGGGTACTGCGCGGGGGTCGAACGGGCGATCGAGACGGTCGAGCAAGCGCTCCGCCTGCGTGGAGCACCCGTCTACGTTCGCAGGCGCATCGTCCATAACACGCACGTCGTTCGCGAGCTCGAGAAGCGTGGCGCGATCTTCGTCGAGAGCGAAGAGGACGTCCCGACCGGAGCCGAGGTCGTCTTCTCCGCCCACGGCGTCTCTCCCGCCGTTCGCGCGAACGCTCGGAGGCTCGGCCTGAGGACGATCGACGCGACCTGCCCTCTCGTCACGAAGGTGCACTCGGAGGCGCGTCGCTTCGCCGCCCGCGGCTACTCCATCATCCTGATCGGCCACGCCGGCCACGAGGAGGTCGAGGGCACGCTCGGGGAGGCGCCCGGGGCAATCGTCCTCGTCGAGAACGTCGAGCAGGCTCGCCGGCTCGAGCTGCCCCGCGCCGGTCGGCTCGCGTACATCACGCAGACGACTCTGTCGGTTGACGAGACGGAGTCGATCGTCGGCGTCCTGCGGGCCCGCTTCCCCGGCATCGAGTCCCCGAAGCGCGAGGACATCTGCTACGCGACGACAAACCGCCAGCGCGCTGTCAAGCGGATTCTCGAGCGCATCGACCTCCTGCTCGTCATCGGGTCGAAAGACAGCTCGAACTCCAGGCGCCTCGTCGAAGTCGCCCGGTGCGGAGACGTGCCCGCCCACCTGATCGAGGACGAGTCCGCTATCGAGGAGAGCTGGCTCACAGGGGTCGAGACGGTCGGAATCACCTGCGGCGCCTCGGCGCCCGAAGCACTCGTCCGCCGCGCCGTCACCTGGTTTCGAGAGCGCTGCGACGTCGAGGTCGAGACGATGGCCGGCGAGGAGGAAGGCGTGGCTTTCAAGCTCCCGGCCGAGCTCGGAGCGACGGTCTAGTCAGGCCTTGGAGATACGGAGCTCTTCGCCCTGCTCGATCCGGGTGGCAAGGGTTTCCTGCTTGATCCAGTCGGCGTGCTGGAGCACGTCGTCCCCGTTCTCGGGGAGGGTCAGGACGATCCTGTCGGTCACCTCGAGCCCCGCTTCCTTCCGCATGAGCTGAATCGCGTGGATGAGGTCGAGCACGCGTCCCTCCAGCTCGAGCTCCGGGTCGAGGCGCGTATCGAGCGCAACCGCGAGGCCGTCGTCGGATGCAAACGCCCAGCCGTCAGGCGCCAGCCTCTCGACGAAGACGTCGTCAGGCCCGAGGTCGTGGCCCGCAACCCGGAAACGTCCTCCTCCGAGATCCTCGAACTGCCCTTCTTGGAGCTCGGCTCGGATCGTTGCGAGCTCCTTCCCTAGGCGGGGTCCGAGGACCGGGAGGTTCGGCTTCACACGCAAGTACGTTCCTTCGACCGGTCCGAATTCGAGCTCCTTCACACGAAGCTCGGCTTTGATCTCCTCCGAATGGGCCGACGACGCGCCGGCACCCTCGACGACCATCCGGCGGAGGGGCTGGCGCACCTTTCGACCCGCCTGCTGGCGAGCGGAATGGCCCAGCCCGACCACCCGGCGAACCTCCTCGACCTCGAGCAAGAGCGCCTCATCTTCGAGGTCTGGAGCGATCTGGGGCCAGCCGGCGAGGAAGATACTCTCGGGCGCATCGTCGCACGCGTCCGCGACAAGGTTCCGCCAGAGGTGGTCGGACAGGAAGGGCATGAGCGATGCGATCGTGCGAAGCGCCTGCACGACGGCGTACCACAGGGTCTCGAGGGCGGCCTCCTCCCCACGCCAGAAGCGCGGTCGACTACGCCGGACGTACCAGTCGGAGAGGTCGCCCATGAAGGAGGTGAACGCCTTCGCGATGGCCGGCGTCCAGAACCGCTCGAAGCCGTCGCTCGCCTCGGCAACGAGCTGCTGGACGCGCGCGAGGAGCCAGCGATCGAGCTGAGCCAGATCCTCCCTGGCGGGCCCCGACTCGAGGAGCTTGGCCTCGGGACGCCAGCCTTCGACGTTCGCGTAGAGGATCAGGAAGCTGACCGAGTTCCAGAAGGTCAAGAGTTCCCGCTTCACCTCCCTGGCGAGTCCGAACCCGAAGTTGATGTTCTGGCTCGGCACCTGCGAGCAGTAGAGCCAGCGCATGACGTCGGCGCCCATGCGCTCGAGCGCCTCGTTCGCCTCGATCGCGTTGCCCCACGACTTGTGCATGGCCCGACCCGTCTCGTCGGTGACCCGCTCGTACGCAAGAACCTGGCGGTATGGCGCCTCGCCCACGAGCGCGACCGACATGAAGAGCTGCGAGTAGAACCAGAGCCGGATCTGCTCACGGGATTCGGAGACCCAGTCGGCCGGGAACCAGGTCTCCCAGTAGGCGTGGTCAGGGAGATCGGCCCCGGTGAGTCCATGGGCGGCGCCGGTGGCGTACCCGTGCTGGACGTACTCCGGGTTCCGCCAGCCCAGCGTCGAGAACGGGACGATGCCAGCGTCGAGCCACGCGTCGCCGACGTCCGGCAGGCGGCGAAGCTCGGCGCCGCAACCCTCGCAGGCGATCGTGACCTCGTCGACCCAGGGGCGGTGAAGCTCCTCGAGCTGGTCGAGGCCGGAGATGGCGCGTTCCCTGAGCTCCTGCTCGGAGCTGATCACGTTCAGGAGGTCGCAGTCCTCGCACCGGTAGAAGGGAAGCGGCAGCCCGAAGTACCGCTTCCGGGAGATACACCAGTCGCCCATGTTGCGAAGCCAGTCGTCCATCCGCTTCGAGTAGAACTCGGGCGTCCAGGCGACGGTCGCGTTCGCGTCGAGCATCGGCTGCCGGATTTCGTCGGCCGAGATGAACCACTCGTCGACGATCCGAAAGACGAGCGGGGTCGCGCAGCGCCAGCAGACCGGATAGCGATGGGTGATCTCCCCCGCGTCGAGCAGCCGCCCGCGCTCGCCGAGGTCACCGATGATCTGGCCGGCCGTCTCGTCGGTCGAGCGCCCGTGCAGCCAGCCGTACTCAGGGTAGAACCGCCCCGACTCGTCGATCGGCGCGAGCACCGGCAGATCATGGAGGCGGGAGAGCTCGAAATCCTCGGTGCCTGCGCCTGGAGCGATGTGCACGATGCCCGTGCCCTCCTCGAGCGAGACCTCGTTCCAGGGAATGACGCGATGGACAATGCCCTGCTGTGGCTCGAGCTGGTCGAACGGGCCCTCGTACTCGAGCCCGACTAGATCCGAGCCGGCCACGGTGTCTCGCACCTCGCCTGCCAGCGGAACCGACTCGACGAGCGCCTCGGCGACGACCTCGATGCCGGCCGAGGTCTCGACGCGGGCGTACCGCGCCTCGGGGTTCACAGCAGCCGCGACGTTCGCGGGCAAGGTCCAGGGCGTCGTCGTCCAGGCGACCAGCGCCTCACCCTCTCGGTCCTTGAGCGGGAAGCGAACGTAGAGCGACGGGTGCGTGATGTCGCGGTAGGAGTCGATCAGCTCGTGTTGGGAGAGCGACGTTCCGCAGCGGGGGCACCAGACCATGGAGCGGTGGCCTTCGTAGAGCCAACCTCGCTCGTAGACGTTCTTGAGGAAGCCCCAGATGTAGCTGATGTTTGTGTCCGAGAAGGTGTAGTAGTCGTTGTCCCAGTCCATCCACATGCCGAGCCTGATCGACTGGTTCGTCTGCACCTCCGAGAACTCCGCGACCCGTTCGCGGCAGCGGCGCGCGAACTCGGCCAGCCCGTATTCCTCGATCTCCCGCTTCGAGTTGAGTCCGAGCGCCTTCTCGACTTCGACCTCGACCCACAGCCCCTGACAGTCGAAGCCGTTCTGGTAGCGCTGGTCGAAGCCGTTCAGCGCCTTGTAGCGCTGGAAGACGTCCTTGAGCGTTCGGCCCCAAGCGTGGTGAACGCCCATCGGGCCGTTCGCGGTGATGGGGCCGTCGATGAAGCTCCAGGGAGGATTCCCGGCGTTTTTCGCCCTTAGCTTCTGGAAGATGT
>DASQGA010000142.1:0-2377 GCA_035632855.1 Gaiellaceae bacterium
CCGTTCGTCAGGAGCTATGCCCGCGGCGAGACGCCGAACCCCTGCGTGCGCTGCAACGGCGGCTTCCGGTTTGCAGAGCTCCTGGCCTTCGCGCGCCGGATCGGCGCTGCCAAGCTCGCCACCGGCCACTACGCACGGATCATCGAGCGGGATGGCACGCTCCTGCTCGCTCGCGCGGTTGACCAGGCCAAGGATCAGTCATACATGCTCGCGCGCCTCGATCCTCGTTGGCTTCCTCGTCTCTACTTTCCGCTCGGTGAGCAGCACAAGGTGGAGACTCGCGAGCAAGCCCGGAGGGCCGGGTTCGCAGCGGCCGAACGGCGCGAGAGTCAGGAGGCTTGCTTCCTGGCCGGCGGTGACTACCGGGACTTCCTCGCCCGCCACGGACTCGAGCCGGCGGACGGCCCGGTCGTCGACGAGGAGGGGCACGAGCTCGGCCGTCATGGGGGCTTCTGGCGCTTCACGCCCGGCCAGCGGCGCGGCCTGGGCATCTCGACCGGGGCTCCGGCGTACGCCCTCAGGACGGAGCCCAGGACGAACACCGTCGTCATCGGGGCGAAGGAGGCGCTCGCGCGAAGCCGCGTCGTCTCGCGGGCCGGCCGTCTCTTCGCGCCGGCGGACCGAGTCGAGGCGAAGGTGCGCTACCGGTCGCCCGCGACGCCGGCCTCGGTGACGCGGATGAAACGAGGTTTTTGGCTCGATCTCGAGGTTCCTGTGTACGGGGTCGCGGCCGGTCAGGCAGCCGTCCTCTACGACGGCGAGGCGGTCGTCGGAGCAGGGCTGATCTCGTCCGCGACCTGAGGCTAAGATCGAGCGGTGCTCTTCGCGGACACAACAGCAGTCGACATCCTCTGGATCGCCCTCAGTGCGTTCTTGATCGTTGTCGCCCTGGGGCTCGGCTTTCTGTTCTTCCGCCTGGCCGGCGCCGTCGGCCGGCTCTCGGGCTTCATCAAGGGACTCGAACTGGAAGTGCTCCCTGTCATCAACAAGGTGGGCGGCACGATCGACCGGACGAACCAGCAGCTGGACAAGGTCGATCTGGTCACCGACAGCGCCGTGGACGCTGCCGAGAGCGTCGACACGGCCATCCGGGCTGTCACGATGGCAGTAACCCGGCCGGTCCAGCGGATCTCGGGGCTCGCCGCCGGAATCACCCACGGTTTCGCGTCCCTCCGTGCGCGGCGCGGCTTCTCGACCGCGTACGGCGACGGCAGACGGGCCGCCGAGCGCCGCGAGCAGGAGATCGCCGAGGAGCTCGCGCGCGAGGAGCCCAGCACGTGAGCGATCGAATCAGCCTCACGCTCCCGCAGGACGAGTCCTACCACGGCGTCGCGCGCCTGGTCGTGGGCGGTCTTGCAGCTCGTCTCGCCTTCTCGTACGAGTACCTGGAGGATCTCCAGCTCGCGCTCGACAGCCTGCTCGCAAACGGCGCCTACCAGTCCGGCTCGGACGTGACTATCGAGCTCCTGGTCGAGGAAGACGGCGTCGAGATGTGCATCGGGCCCGTTACGTCGGCGCTCCGCACTGATCTGGAGCGCCAGGTCGACGAGAGCGACGGGGTCGGCCTGGGCCGCCTGCTCGAAACGCTCGCGGAGAGCGTCGAGATCGAGTCCAGAGATGGCGCCGAATGGCTCCGCCTCGCGAAGCGAAACCCTGCTCGCGGGGTGGCTGCCTCTACGTGAGTACCACCCCCAAACGAACCGACCGGGAGCTTCTCCGCCGCTACCACCACGATGGGGACGTCGAGGCCCGCGAGCGGCTGATCGAGCAGTACCTCCCGCTCGTGCGGTCGCTCGCCCGCCGGTACTCCTACCGCGGCGAGCAGCTGGAGGATCTCGTCCAGGTCGGGTGCATCGGCCTCATCAAGGCGATCGACCGTTTCGACGTCGATCGCGGCGTGGAGCTGACGACGTATGCGACCCCGAACATCATCGGCGAGATCAAGCGGCACTTCCGGGACAAGGGCTGGTCGATCCGAGTTCCCCGCGGCCTGCAGGAGCTGAACGTGAAGCTCTCGAAGCTGATCGAAGAGCTGACCGTCCAGCTCGAGCGCTCGCCGACCATCCCCGAGCTTGCGAAGGCGGCGAGCGTGGAGGAAGAAGAGGTGCTCGAGGCGCTCGAGACCGGCCAGGCGTACTCGACTCTTTCCCTTTCCGCACCCTCGTCCGGCGACGACAACGACGATCTCGACCCGCTCGAGTTGCTCGGCGAGATCGAGCCCGAGTACGAGGTCAGTGAGGACCGGGCGGTGCTGGCCCCGGGCCTTCGAGTCCTGGACGAGCGAGAGCGGAAGATCTTGCACCTCCGCTTCTACGACGGCCTGACCCAGTCGCAGATCGCCCAGCAGGTCGGGATCTCCCAGATGCACGTCTCGCGG
>DASQGA010000143.1:0-2701 GCA_035632855.1 Gaiellaceae bacterium
GCGAGCGGATGGTCGAAGCCGCTCGCAAAGGTGGACGCACTTCTCGCCTTCCCGTTCCTGCCGAGAACGAGGCGCACGACTCGTCGTCCGTGGTCCTTGGCGGCATACTGGCCCCAGAGAGCGACGAACAGGCTGCCACGGAAGCGGGCCGGGAAGCTCCGCCCGGTGGAGAAGGCCAACCCATCAGCGGACGAGTGGGGCTCCAGGTACGCGGCCGGCCGTGTGACGCCGCCACAAGGGCCGACGAGCCGCTTGCGGCGGAAGCTCGGCCAGCAATCAGGCCACCCGAAGTCCCGGCCCTGAGCGGCCACCACCACCGTCTCGGCAGGCTCGGGGGCGCTCGGGTTCGGTAGGTCGTCGCGGTTGTTGACCGAGACGTAGAGACGACCGGTTCCCGGCTGGAACGCCAAGCCGAAGGGGTTTCGGAGCCCGGTCGAGAAGATGCGGAGGCCGGAGCCGTCGGGCCGGAATGAGAGCACCGCAGCGCTTCGTGCGTCCAGCTCGACGCACGCATCGCAGGTCGATCCACTGCCGAGATAGAGCCGTCCGTCCGGTCCGAAGACGATCGAGTCTTGCTGGTGCCGTCCGAACGGAAGGCGCGCCAGGATCGCCCGCCTGCCCGTCACCCGCCCGCTCGTGACACGGAGCCGCACGACGCGGCCTTGCGCCGAGACGTAGAGCGTCTGGCGCCGCCAGGTGAGCCCCAGCGGTGTCGGAAAGCCGCGTGCCAGGAGCCAGGCCCGCCGGGCGCCACGACCCACCGACACGACCTTCCCGTCCTCCTGCGTCACGTAGAGGCGGCCGTCCGGTCCGAAAGCCATGGCCGTCGGAGCCTGGAGGCCGCGCGCATAGACCTCCGCCCGGAAGCCGTCGGGCACGTGGATTCGCGGAGCCCTGGGAAGACGCGCCGGGCCAGCCGACTGGGACGGTGTCGAGGTGGGGGCCGCAGAAGCCTGCGATGGCCGCTCGGCCTCCGAAACGCCAGCGGCCGTGCAGCCGAAGCCGCCGAGCGTCACGGCTGCGGCGAGAGTGGCTAGGGCTGCGTGCCGCCGGCGATCCAGGCCCGGAACCTCTCGATCTGCGCCGGCGGCCAGATCTCGTCGCATGGCATCGACCCGTCCTCCAACCGCTCGAGAATCTCGCCGGCGTTCTCGCGCACGTCGTCGTAGGAACGCAGGTCGAAAGCGAAGAGCATCGCGTCGACGTCGTCCGCCCGGAAGAGCGGCCCGATGTCGCGCTCGAAGCTCGGCGGCGGCTCGGACACCTAGCCGGCGAGCTCCATGCGAACCGGCATCTTCTTGATGCCGTTGATGAAGTTAGAGCGGACACGAGGCGCAGGACCGGTGACCTCGACGGCCCGCACGCGTTGGAGCAGCTCCTCGAGCAGCACACGCATCTCGAGCCTGGCGAGGTACGCGCCCAAACAGTGGTGAGGTCCAGCCTTCCCGAACGTGACGTGTTCGTTCGGCTGCCGCCGGATGTCGAACGTGTACGGATCCGGGAAGACGTCCTCGTCGAAGTTGGCCGACACGTACCAGAAGGTCACCTTGTCCCCGGCGCGGATCCTGACGCCCCGCAGCTCCGTGTCGACGGTGGCCGTGCGGCGAAAGTAGAGGACAGGGGTCGCGAAGCGGAGGATCTCCTCGAGAGCGGTGGGGATGAGCGACGGGTCGGCGGCGAGCTCCCCCATCGCCTCGGGCTCGTCCGCGAGCGCGAGCATCCCTCGGGAGAGAGCCTGTCGCGTGGTCTCGTTGCCGGCAATCGCGAGGAGGGCGAAGAAGTTGGCAAATTCGCGCTCAGTCAGCCGCTCGCCGTCCACCTCTGCGTGCACGAGCTTCGAGACGAGGTCGTCCTGCGGATCAGCTCGCCGCTTCGCGGCGAGGTCTCGGCCGTACTCGGCCAGCTCGACCGCCGCCGGGCTTCGGAACGTCAGGAGCCGGTACTCGCTCGTGTCTTCCCGCCCGACGACGACATCGGCGTAGTCGGGATCAGTGTTCGCGATCATCCGGTCGCCGAGCGCGACGAGGCGGGGAGCGTCGGCGGGCGGGGCGCCCAGGATGCGAACGAGGACGTTGATCGGGAAGGGCGCCGCGATCTCCTCCACGAAGTCGAACTCCCGCTTCGGAACGGCCTCGTCCAGCAGCTCCCGCGCGAGCTGCCTCGCGAAGCCCTCGTACTCGGCCACCGCCCGCGGCGTGAAGAACTGGCTCACGATCCGGCGCAGGCGCGTGTGCTTGGGTGGATCGGTCTCCAGCATCGATTGCCGCGCCGCAAGCTCGTCCGGCTGGAGCTCCTCGATCGCAACGTGGCCGCGCTCCGACGAGAACGTGCGGAAGTCGCGGTGAATCTGCACGAGGTCCTCGTGCTTCGTGACGACCCAGAAGCCGTGGTTCGGCGGCTGCTCGGAATGCCAGTAGACGGGCTCATGCTCGCGCAGGTAGTCGAAGTACTCGAAGGGGATCCGCTCGGCGAAGGTGTCCGGGCTCGCCAGGTCGATCGTGGCCGGGTCGAACTCCTTGACTGCCATGCCCAGTGCCTACCCGACTACTACAACGTGTTGAGGTACTCGCGGATCTCCCACTCGCTGACCGAGCTCGAGAACCGCTTGTGCTCGTCGCGCTTGAGCGCGGCAAAAGCGCGGACGAACTGCGGCCCCAGGTTCTCCGTGAGGTAGGTGTCCTGCTCGAGGGCATCGATCGCC
>DASQGA010000144.1:0-5256 GCA_035632855.1 Gaiellaceae bacterium
CGACCTCATCCCCGAGCCACCGGAGGTGGCGTTCGACGATCCCCGCGTGCTGCGTGTGCTCCCGGTCTCGGCGGTGACCGGGGCGGGGATCGATGAGTTTCGGCGCAGCCTCTTCGAGCTCATCCCCGACACGCGGATCGCTCCCGAGCCGGAACAGGCGGAGCTCGCCGACTTCCTCGTCTACCGACCGCCTCCGCCGCGCCGTCGACCGTACCGGATCTTCCGTGGCGATCGCGGCTTCCGAGTGTCGGGAGCCAGTGTGCCCGACGACGAGCTCCGCGCTGCCCTGCGGGCGGCCGGAGCGCGCCCGGGTGACGAGGTGGACGTCGGCGACTCGACGTTCGTCTTCGAATGACCGTCGGGCTGCTCGGCGGCGCGTTCGACCCTCCTCACCTCGGGCATGTCGAGCTCGCCCGCGAGGTGCTCTCGCGGTTCGACCTGGAGCAGCTCGTGGTCGTCGTGACCGGCCGGGCGCCGCACAAGGTCGTGGAGACCGGTGCGGAGACTCGACTGAGCCTTGCGGAGGCGGCCTTCAGCGATCTGGAGGGAGTGGAGGTGTCGCGGTGGGAGATCGACCGCGGCGAGCTCTCCTACACGGTCGACACGGTTCGCTGGGCGAAGGATTGCTGGGGTGACGTTGCGTTCATCGTCGGCGCCGACGAGTTCTGCGACTTCCTCGACTGGAAGGATCCGGACGGGGTGCTGGAGCATGCCCGTCTGCTCGTGGCGAGCCGTCCAGGCTTTCCGCAGGAGCGACTGGATCGCGTGCTGGCGGGGCTCGCACGGCCGGAGCGCGTGGAGCTCTTCGAGATCTGGCCCATGCCGATCTCGTCCCGGGAGATCCGTGCGCGAGTGGCGCGGGGCGAGCCGATCGACGACGCCGTCCCGTCGGCGGTCGGCGAGCTGATCGAGGAACTCGGGCTCTACGAGGGGGCGTGACCAGGCCCCGCATCGTCGCCGTCGCTGTCGTCCTGGTGCTGGTCTTCGCCGGTGGAGCGATCTGGGCGTGGCACCAGCGCGAAAACGCGGTCGAGCGCCTTGTACATCGAGATCTCGACCGCACCGGAGCACAACGTGTCGATCGGGTCTCGTGCGAGAACGATCACACCTGGAGGCTCGGCGAGAAGCTCGTGACCTTCTATAGCTGCATCCAGCATGGCGGCGAAGAGAACGGCGTACTCACATGTGTGGCCCTGGTCGACGGCCGTTTCCTGACTTCGGAAGAGGCACGAAAGATCCCCACCGGGGCTGGTTTCTGCGAGAACCAGGGCTAAGATTCGGGGACGGACGACAAGATCGCCACCCAGTCCAGATCGTCGTTTCCACTCGGGACCGATCCGGCCCAAGTCCTCACCGCTCGACGCGGACGAGGCGGGCAGGCTGGCAGCGTTCCTTCGCGAGAGCGAGCCTCCTGTGCGGGAGCGATGTCGCGCCTCTCGCCTTCGGCGTCGGGGGACGCTACTCTGAGAAATGTCGAATCCAGGGAGCTTCTGAACCGCTGACGCCGCTCGAGCAAGCCATACGTATCGCAGACCTCGCCCAGGAGAAGCTGGCGAGGGACGTTGCGATCCTCGACATGCGGCCGGTCTGCGCGTACACCGACTACTTCGTCATCTGCACGGGTCAGAACCCGCGCCAGGCGAAGGCGATCTACGACGAGATCCACGGTCGCCTCAAGAAGGACGAGCAGGTGAGTCCGCAGCGGACGGCGGGCGCCCAGGAGGCCAGGTGGATCCTCGCCGACTACCTCGACGTCGTCGTGCATATCTTCACGCCGGAGGCACGCGAGTACTACCGGCTCGAAGAGCTCTGGGGCGACGTGCCTTCGGTCGAGGTCGCGGCGGCGCGCTAGCTTTCCACCACTCCCGGTGTGCCTCGCGGAAACTCGTGCCAATCGGGAAGTCCGCTAAAGTTGGCCGTGGCGGGGCCATAGCTCAGTTGGGAGAGCGTCTGGCTGGCAGCCAGAAGGTCGCCGGTTCGAGCCCGGCTGGCTCCATTTAGCCGATTCGAGTCCGGCTCGCGCAGAGCGCGAGCCATGACGACTCGAATCGGACATGTTCCGACTTGGCGTCTGCCGCTAGGCCGCACCGGGCAGAGCCCGGCGCGGCGAGCTCCTACTCCACGATCTTGAACGTCAGCCGGCCTACGCGCTCGCTTCGCTCTCTACGATGTCGCCGGCTTCGAGATAGCGGCCCGGCTCGGAGCCCGCGGGTGTCACTTGCGTGCCGCCGAGGTCGGGGTCCTGGCTCCACCCGGTGCCTCCTGGTGTGCCGGTCGCCAGCACCGAGCCCGGCAGGAGTGTCAGATAGCGCGAGACGTATTCGACTGCCGGAGCTCGCCGTTCACCCGTGTGGTGAGCGCGAGATTTCCGGGATCCTCGACCTCGTCCACTGTCGTGACCCACGGCCCGAGCCGGGTTTGACCCGTCGAACGCGCGGTCGCCCTCGACGACCGCGGCCCACCGCTCGCCGCCCGCAACCACGCTGGCGAGGCGCATCAGACCTTTCTTGCCTGGCGATGTCCTTCGTAGACGGCCTCGTACGTGCCTCTCGGGGCGATCGCGTCGCCGACCATCTCGACGCTCAGGCCCTGCTCCTTCACCAGCCATCGGCCAGCGTGACGATCTTCACCTCGGTGCCGTTTTCCGCCAGGGCGACTGCGCAGAGAGGGGCGATGACGCCGCAGTCGTCGTCGATCACGACCACGTGGCCGGACGGATGCACCTTCCCGGTCACGACGTCTTCCCAGGTCACGCACTGCCCGCTGTCGTGGCCGGGCAGCGATTCCGCGGTCCAGCCTTGAAAGCCGTCCGCTCGATACTTCGAGCCCGTCGCCACCACCACGTGGTCCGGCGCTTCCGCGGTGAGGACCTCTTGCAGGTTCTCCGCGGTGACCGGCGACGACGTCCGGATCTCGGCGCCGTTCTTCTGCGCCTGCTTCTGCAGCCAGTCGGCGATCGTACCAAACTCGCTGCGGCTCGGGAGGAGTGACTGGAGGTACACGTGTCCGCCCAGCTCGGCCTCCCGCTCGAGCAGGACGACGTCGTGGCCTCGCGCCGCGCTCACGCGCGCAAACTCGAGACCCGCCGGCCCGCCTCCGATCACGAGGACCTTCTTCGGAGTCGAGACCGGAGTCAGCGTCCCCTTCCCCCAGGTCGCCTCACGTCCGATCTCCGGGTTGTAGACGCATTGGACGCGTCCGCCGCGACTCACGCTCTTCCAGCAGAAGTTGGCCGCGACGCACCTCCTGATGTCCTCTTCCCGCCCTCGGCCGCCTTCAAGGCCCAGTCGGGGTCGGCGAAGAGCTGTCGCGCGAGGCAAATGGCGTCCGCATCCCCGCTCGAGCAGCATCTCGGCCACATCGGGCGTCGTGATCCTTCCCACCAGGAGCACGGGCTTTGACGAGACGTCCCGGATGCCGCGCGCGTACCCGCGTTCCCAGCCCGCTTCGAACTCCATCGGTGTGTGAATGAACGCGTGGTGGACGCCCGCGGACACGTTGACGTAGTCGATCTCCGTCTGTTGCTCGAGGTCCTGGACGATCTGCTTCACATCGTCGAGCTCGAGATCACCCGGCCAGCAGGACGTCGACTTGATCCATCCGGCAGGAAACTCTCCGAGCGGGACCTGGCTCGGGGAGACGGTGTACCACGTCGCGTCGGGGTCGTAGGACGCCTCCTGCTTGAAGGTCGGGAAGCCGCGGACACCCGAGTGCAGTCACGGCCGCCGGGGCAGGATGAGCCGACCGACCCCGACCTGCCGCAGGACCCCGGCATCCCGGGTCCCAAGGTCGGGGAGGAGAAGGAGCCCGAGCGAGAGCAATCGCCCGGTCACGGCTTCCCGGACCCCGCTCGCGAGCCCTGAGAGCCGATCCGGTAAAGTTGAACCGGTGATTCGTGGACTTAGCAACCGACCGGGGACCTAGCGGGCCGCAAGCGCCCGCCCGTGTCCCCCTGGCCTCTCGTACGAGAGGCTTTTTCGTTTTAGAGGGAGCCTGATGGAGCGGTACGAGCCGGAGCAGGTCGAGCAGAAATGGCAGGCGGTCTGGGAGCGCGAGGACGCCTTTCGCGTCTCGAATCCGACCCTGCCCGTGAAGCCCGAGGATGCGGCCAAGTCCTACGTCCTCGAGATGCTGCCCTACCCCTCGGGCGAGCTCCACATGGGCCACGTCCTGAACTACACCCTCGGCGACGTGGTCACGCACGTGCGCCGGCGCCGCGGGTTCAACGTTCTTCGGCCCATGGGCTACGACGCCTTCGGCCTGCCCGCCGAGAACGCGGCGATCCGAGAGGGCGCCCATCCGCGACTGATTACCGAGCGGAACATCGCTGGCATCCGCGAGCAGATGAAGCGCATGGGGTGGGCGGTCGACTGGGCCCGTGAGGTCTCGACGGCCGATCCGCGCTACTACCGCTGGACGCAGTGGCTCTTCCTGCGCTTCCTGGAGCGCGGTCTCGCGTACCGCAAGGAGGCGCTGGTCAAGTGGTGCCCGAACGACCAGACCGTACTCGCTAACGAACAGGTGATCGACGGCTGCTGCGAGCGCTGCGGAGCGGAGGTGGAGGCGAAGAGCCTCGAGCAGTGGTTCTTCCGCATCACGTCTTATGCGGACGCCCTCCTCGACGAGATGGATCTGCTCGAGTCCTGGCCCGATCGCGTCCTGACGATGCAGCGAAACTGGATCGGCCGCTCAGAAGGCGCCGAGGCGATCTTCCGGATCGAGGAGCTCGACATCGACCTGCCGGTCTTCACGACGCGGCCGGACACGCTCTTCGGCGCTACGTTCTTCGTCCTCGCACCCGAGCACCCGCTCGTGCCCCGGCTCGTCGAGGGCACCGAGCACGAGGCCGTCGTCTTCGACTACGTGCGCCACACCGCCGCTCGCTCGGCGGTCGAGCGCGCAGACCCGGACCGGGAAAAGACCGGTATCTTCACCGGCCGCTACGTGACGAACCCGGTGAACGGCGAGCAGATCCCGGTGTGGGTCGCGGACTACGTCCTCATGGACTACGGGACCGGCGCGATCATGGCCGTCCCGGCCCACGACGAGCGGGACTACGCGTTCGCCCAGAAGTTCGGGCTCCCCATCCGCACGGTGGTCGCCCCGGCCGAAGGGGAGGCGGCGGAGGAAGGCGCTTTCGTCGAGCACACGGAAGGCGAGCGTCTCGTCGACTCAGGTCCCTTCACCGGCATGGCGAGCCCGGAGGCGACGAAGGCGATCGTCGACTGGCTCGAGGCCAACCATCTGGGCCGCCCA
>DASQGA010000145.1:0-9270 GCA_035632855.1 Gaiellaceae bacterium
ATATTGCGGCCGGGGTTCTCGATCTCCTCCGCCAGCGGGCATGTGTACTCCATGCCGACGAAGGTGAACATCGCGATCCCGAGCAGCGTCGAGAAAAGGCTCCAGGTAAAGGGGATGTCCGGGAACGCGCTGCCGATCGGATCGGACGACCCGAGGCCCGCCAGGCCGATGAAGCCGAAGACGAGGAGGGAGAGGACGATGAACACCGTGAGGGCCACCTCGACGGCGCCGTAGGGACGGATCCCGGCGACGTTCAGGAGCGCCACCAGAACAACGAAGACGATGACCCAGAACGTGGTGCTCGGCCCGTCGGTCCAGAGGAAGCCCTTGACGATCGCCGAAGGCGTGTAGGCCTCGGCGGTGGTCGGAAACAGCTGGACGGCGATGTAGCCGACGAGCACCGTCAGCGTCGCGAAGAAGGGCCCGAGACCCGCGCGTACGTACTCGTTCATCGATCCGGCTTTCGGGATCATGGTGGCGAGCTCAGCGAAGCTCATGCTCTGGAGGTACATGGCCAGTAGGCCCACGCCGAGCGCCGCGATGAAGACGTAGCTCGCGAAGAAGCCCGCGGTGACCGACGCGAGCACGGTCGATGCGACGATCAGTCCGAATGTGGTGCCGATCGCGGTCGGAAGCCCGACGGCTCGCCGCTCGAGACCGACTTCGCCCACCTCAGCGCGACTTGCCATTGAAGCCCTCCTCCTCCTCCGGGCGCCTCATGCCCGGATCGACGCTGCCGCGCGCGATCATTTCACCTCAGACGCGGTTCGTATAGATCAACGCCGTGCCTGCAGCAGGCGCGGCGCGGCCCCATGGCTCAGGTTAGGGTTGGCCCCCGTGCGCCTCGCCAACCTGAACGGGAGAGCTGCTGTGGTCGTCGACAGGCGCCTGGTCGACGTCGAGCGCGCGACCGGCGGAGAGCTCCCAGCGGATCCGATGGCGCTCGTCGGACGGCTCGAAGAGCTCGCTGACCTCGACGTGCCGGACGACGCGCCGCAGCTTGATGCTGCGCAGCTCGGCCCACCGGTGCCGCGGCCCACGAAGATCCTCGCCGCGGCGCTGAACTATCGCTCGCACGCCGAGGAATCGGGGCTGCCGCTTCCCGACGCACCCGTCCTCTTTGCCAAGCTGCCGAGTGCCCTCAACGGCCCCCACGGAGACATCGTGATCCCGGCAGCGCGCGACAGGGTCGACTGGGAGGCTGAGCTCGTGCTCGCGATCGGCAAGCGCGGCAAGGACATTCCGGCGGGGGAGGCGTGGTCACACGTCGCGGGTGTCATGTGCGGCCAGGACATCTCGGACCGGGCCGAGCAGTTTCGGTCTGTGCGCCAGTTCACGATGTCGAAGTCCCGGGACACCTATGCGCCGACCGGCCCGGTACTCGTCACGCCCGACGAGCTCCCCGACCGCGACGACGTGTCTGTGCGGTGTGCCGTCGACGGCGAGGAGGTTCAGAGCGGACGAACGAGCGACCTGATCTTCCCGGTGCCTGAGCTCGTCGAGTTCATCTCCTCGTGGTGCACGCTCGAACCAGGAGATCTCATCTACACGGGTACGCCGTCGGGAGTCGGCGACAGCCGCGTGCCGCCGCGCTACCTCGCGGCAGGCAACGTGGTGGAGACCGAGATCGAGGGCATCGGCACGCTGCGAAACACCTGCGTCTAGGGCTAGCGGACGCCGCGGAGGAGGCGGGCCGCGATGCCTCTGATCGTGGCGGTGCCGTAGCGATGGCTCGGGTTGGACTCCGTCAGGATCGCGAGCGAGATCCGCGTCACGCCGTGCTCGAGCAGCGCGACCTGGTGCGTCACCCGCCCCGTTCCGGAGCCCCACCCGCCCTTGAAGAAGATCCGGTAGCCAGCCGGCACGACCGGCGGGATCCCCCAGCGCTGGGACGGGGTGACGTGCGCGAGCAGGAAGCGCGCGTAGCCGCGGTGGCGGTCGGGGACGAAGGTGTCGATTCGCCGGAAGAAACGGGCCTGGTCGCGGGCGGTGATCTCGGAGTGTCCCCAGATCGGAAGGCGAAGAACGAAGTGCTCCATCCAGGCGCGCCTCGCCACCCGGTAGATGCCCGAGGGTCCGACGAGGCCGACCACCCGGTTTGCGGCGGGGTTGTCGGAGCGGCGGATCATCGGCCCGAGGAGTGCTCGGTCCCCGGCCCGAATTCCACGGTCGCGGACGGAAGCCCGGTTCAGATAGGCGACCAGAAGCATGGCCTTGAGGACGCTCGCCGACGGTACTGCGCGGCGCGCGCGGTAGCCGCGGACCCGCCCCGCCTCGTCCGTGACCGCAAAGGAGACGACCCCCGCCCGGCTCTGTGCGTACTCGGCGGCAGCTGCGACCCGATCGGGCCACGTCGGGGCAGCGGCCGCCGGGACGGCGAGGGCCGCCGAGGCGACCAGGAGGGCAGCGAGCGCCCGTGCGGTCAGTCGAGCGCCTGCCCGAGCGCCTGGAGCTGGCCGCGCTCGATCTCGATCGCCTCCGCGTCGAAGCGGAAGTACGTCCTGGGCGGAAGCGTGCCCCAGACATTGGACGAGTGAGGCGTGTCCTCCCAGTCGCGGGGGGTGTGGTCGGGTCGAAGCTGCTCCATGTCCGCGTAGAGCTCGACGATCAGCTCCTCCTCGGGGATCCGGATGTAAGCGAAGAGGCTCGCAGCGACGCCGTGGCGGCCAGGGCCCCAGATCACCCAGCGACCGTGCTGGGCCAGGTGATCGAGGGCCACCCGCATCTCGCCGAAGTCGACCAGCTCGAGTGCGAAGTGGTGGAAGTGCGCCGTTTCCCGCTGGAGCATCGCGTGAACGTGGTGGTCGGCGTTCAGGTGGAGCCAGATGCCCTCGTCGCCCAGCCGGTCGGTGACGCGAAAGCCGAGCTCGTCGACGTAGAAGGACGAGAGGCGCTGCACGTCCTCACTGACGACGTTGACGTGTCCGACCTTTCGTGGGCGATAGCCGGGAAGCTCCGAGGAGAAACGGGCGAGATCGGGGAACGCACTCTCACGAGGGGTCCACTCGACGATCTCGACGCCGTGCCCGTCCGGGTCCTTCAGATTGAGCGAGGTGGAGCGGCCGCCCGGGCGCTCCCGCGGCTCGCCGCCGAGCCCGACGTCCGCCAGCTTGACGCCGGGGCAGAGCTCCCAGCCCGCGTGGTCGAATCCCGGCGCATCGGCTTGGACAAGCTCCAGTGAGTAGTCCTCGAAGGCACAGCGCAGGTAGACACGGTCAGCATGTCGCTCGCGGACGGTGAAACCGAACTGCCGCGACCAGCGCTCGGTCGCCTCGTCCAGGTCGGTGACGCGGAGGCCCACGTGGTGGATCCCGACGAGATCGTTCATCAGCCCAACCTTCCCATGCCCGGCAGAGTTCTATAGCCGCCCTGGAAGAAGACGAGCGGGTTGCCGCCGTTCACGTCAGCCTCGCAATGCTCGACGCTCCCGAGCACGATGTCGTGGTCGCCGGCGGGAACGACCTCGTGCACCCGGCAGGTCACGTAAGCCAGGCACCCCGGAAGCACGGGAACCCCGTTCGGGCCCTCCTCGATGTCGAGGCCCTCGAAGTGATCCTGGCCGGCCTTCGCAAAGCGGCGGGACATCTCCTCCTGGTGCTCGCCCAGGATGTTGACAGCGAAGTGACCAGCGTTCTGGATCGCGAGCGCGGTTCGCGCCTCGCGCATGAGGCAGACGAGCAGCATCACGGGCTCCAGCGAGACCGACGTGACCGAGTTGGCCGTCATTCCGTGCCGGACGCCGTCGTGCACGGTCGTGATCACGCTCACGCCCGTGGGGAAGTGCCCCATGACGTGCCTGAACTCGATCGCGTCGACGTCCACGGCAGTGCTCAATCGCGCAGGAACTGCTCCACGAGCTCGCTCGGATGCTTCTTGTCGGCCAGCAGGTAGGCCAACGCTGTCATCCGGAAGGAGTCCGAGAGGTAGAAGCGCTCGTAGAGCTCTCCGCGCCCACCAAGGGAAGAGCCGACGAAGTCCCAGGCGAGCCGGAACGCGCGTACCCGCTTCTCCGCGCCCGCATTCCGGCCTTGGAAGTACTGGTCGAGGTAGGGGCGGATCTCCTCGCTCTCGAAGTCGGCCTTCGAGGGCGTCGCCATGAACCCACCGCCGCCGATCAGCTGAATGAGCTCGATCGTACGCGGGACCCATTTCGGCATCAGGCCCCGAAGCGCCACGAACGAGCGCTCGTCCGGGACCCAGTCGTCAGTCCCCTCGGCCTGGAAGGAGCCGGCCTCGGCGGCGATCACGCCGGCGCGGGTCATCTCCTCCATCGACCAGATCTCTCCCAGCTTCTCTTGGACGTGATCGAAAGCGTTGACGCCGGTCAGGTCGGCGAGAGTATGTGCCAGCCCGAAGGCGAACTCGAGCTTCGACCAGGCCCGCGTCATGGCCTGGTGGATGATGTGCGCGCGCCAGTGCGAGTCCGTGATCACCTCGCTGTGGAGCTTCGCGTCGCCGTCGAGGAAGATCCGGTCGCGCGGTACCTCCACGTCGTCGAAGATGACGACCGCGTCCATCTCGTCGAAGCGCGTCGAGAGCGGATAGTCCCATGGATCGCGCTGGACCGAGAACGAGTCCCGGCAGATGAACTTGAGGCCGGGAGTCGACATCGGGATCGAGAAGCAGATCGCGTACTTGGCGTCCTGGAGCCGGAGGTCCGAGCCGGGATAGACGGCCAGTTCGTCCGCGAAGGGCGCGAGCGTCGCGAGCATGCGCGCCCCGCGAACCAGGATCCCGTTCTCCGTGTCCTCGACTTTGTGAAGCGAGACCTCACCGGCCACCTGGTCCGCCTCGGCGACCGAGCGATCGACCTGCGGGTTGATGAGCGTGTGCGTCAGCGAGAGGTCGTTGTCCCGCATGAACTTCTGGTACTCGACGATGTTCCGTGCGCCCTCATCGTTCCCGGAGCGCGCCCACACGTCGGCACGGGCGGCGAAACAGGCGAACGTGTAGTTCAGGTAGTCGGGCGTACGCCCCATCATTCCCACGGTGGCGTCTGCGATCCGCTTCGACGCGATGCGACGGCGCTCGAGATCCTGGCGGGTCTTCGGCTGAATGTGCGTGACATTGACGGGCTGGCCGGTGTCCGGCGAGTCCATGAGGAAGGTCTCGGGGTCGTCGTGCTGCAGGTCGAAGAGCCGCGCGAGCGAATGCGCAGCGCCCTCGAGCTTGGGATGAGCCGAAGGGTCGGTGACCTTCTCGCCCTCGAGCCAGATCTCCCGCTCGTCGCCTCGGAGCCCCTCGAGATACTGCTCCCCGGTTCTTGCGCCTGTGGTCTTGCCGGTGTCGATCGCCATCGTGTTAGAGCCTCCTGGCCACGGTCTTCACGTCTGCATAGAAGTCGAAGCTGTGCTCGCCGCCCTCGCGGCCGACGCCCGAGTGCTTCGCCCCCCCGAAAGGCGCGGAGAGATCACGGACGTAAAAGCAGTTCACCCAGGTCGTCCCGGCGACGAGCCGCTCTCCCAACCGGTCGATCCGGGCTGCGTCCTCGGTAAAGAGCGTCGCGGCGAGACCGAACTCCGTGTCGTTCGCAAGCTCGACCGCCTCGTCTTCGTCACCGAAGGTCTGAAGCGTCAGCACGGGACCGAAGACCTCCTTCTGGACGACCTCCAGGTCTTGACGGACGTCGGTGAAGAGCGTCGGCTCGTAGTAGAGGCCGCCGAGCTCCGGCGACACCTGCGCCCCGATGACCGGCGTCGCGCCGTCGGCGATCGCCCGCTGGACGAAGCCGTCGACTCGCTCGAGGTGCTCGCGCGTGATGAGAGGGCCGATGTCCGTGTCCGGCTCGCGCGGGTCGCCGAGCTTGCGGGAGGAAACTCCCTCGAGGAAGCGCTCGGTGAACTCATCGGCTATGGATCGCTCGACGAGGAGGCGCGTGCCGGCGAGGCAGATCTGGCCCGCGTGGTCGTATTGGTAGGTCGCCTTCTCGACTGCGGCGTCGAGATCGGCGTCGGCGAAGACGAGAAACGGCGACTTGCCACCGAGCTCGAACGAGACCGGGACGATGTTCTCGGCGGCGGCCTTCCCGATCAGCCGGGCGGTGTCGACCGAGCCCGTGAACGAGATGCGGCTGACGCCTGGGTGGGCGACGAGAGCTGCACCCGCCTCCTCTCCGATTCCCTGCACCACGTTCAGGACACCCGGGGGCAGCCCCGCCTCCGCGGCGACGTCGGCAAGAAGCGAGCAGGTGAGGGGGGCCCACTCCGGTGGCTTCAGGACTGCGGTGCAGCCCGCCGCGAGCGCTGGGCCGACCTTCCAGGTCGAGAGCATGAAGGGCGCGTTCCAGGGTGTGATCAGCGCAGCCACGCCGGACGGGTCGTGGCGGACGCGGTTCTCGACGCCGTTCGCCTCCCAGGTGCGCTCCTCCAGGTCGAGCGCCAGCTGGGCGAAGAAACGAACGTTCAAGGCACCGCGCTTCATGACGCGGAGCCGCGAAGCTTCGAGGAGCGAGCCGTTGTCGAGCGTCTCGACGGCGGCCAGCGTCTCGACGTTCGCCTCGATCAGATCCGCAAGCCGAAAGAGGTACTCGGCCCGACCCTCGGGGCCGAGGGCGGCCCAGGCCGGGAACGCCTCGTGCGCCGCCTCGACGGCCGCCTCCACCTCTGCGGGGCCTCCACGGGCGATGTCGGCGAGCGGGCTCTCGTCGATCGGCGAGAGGTCGGCGAACGTCTCCAGCGAGCCAACCCGCTCACCTCCGACGAAATGCTCGGGCGAGACTTCGACGCCGGCGACGGTTGTCGTGGCGGTACTCACATCCCCACCCGGGTGGGGAGTGACCGACCCACCACCCGCTTCGAGCGTACGCCCGAAGAGCGCGTGCGTGTGTGACCATTCGTGTCGATCTCGTACCGAATCCGAGCCGATTTCACGCAGTCTCCTCCGGAACGGCGAGGGCGACGTGGCGGGCATTCGGAGAGTCCTCCGGCTGGGCGCCCACTGCCGCGAGGTCGTCCTTGCCCTCGACGATGCGATTCGAGAGTCGGCCGACCCCTTCCAGCTCGACGTCGACGACGTCGCCGGGCTCGACTGGACGAGAGTTTGCCGGCGTGCCCGTCAGCAGGATGTCGCCCGCCTCAAGCGTGATCAGCCGGGAAAGATCCGCCAGCATGTAGGCGAACGAAAAGAGCAGCTCGCCGGTGTTTCCCTCCTGTACGACTTCACCGTTCACATACGTCCTGAGGCTCAAATCGGTCGGGTCGAGGTCGCCCGCATCGACGAGCTCGGGGCCGATCGGGCAGAAACCGTCCTGACCCTTCACACGGAGCATGGAACCCCTGTCTGCGTGCCGGAAATCGTGCAGGCCGAAGTCGTTCGCGGCCGAGTACGCGCCGACGTACTCGAGGGCGTCGTCCAGAGGCACGCGCTTTGCTCGCCGGCCCACGACCAGCGCCACCTCGCCCTCGTAGTTGAGATAGCGGCAGCCGCGCGGCCGAACTACCTCGTCCCCGTGGCGCGCGAGCGTGTTGAGCGGCTTCAGGAAGTACGACGGATACTCCGGTGTCTTCGCGGCGTACTCCTCGACCCGGCTCGCGAAGTTCAGATGCACAGCGACGATCTTCGTCGGCTGAAGCTCGACGGGCCGCTTCACTCGACCCGCCTCCCGCCGTCGACCGTGTAGCCGAAGCTGAACCAGAAGCCCTTGCCGACGTCCACGGGCGCGAGCAGCGATAGTTCGTCGGCCGGGGATTCGAGGAATCGAAGAGTGGCGTCACCCTCCCAGATCGTTGAGATCTCGCGATCCTCCCCGCCCGCCCAGACATGCTCGTCGAGCGGCTGGGCGCCCTTTTCCCACTCCGGGAAATAACGCGTGTTGAAGAGGGGTGGCGAGTTGACGGTCGGGCCCTCGGTCGACGCCCCGGTCAGCGTCACGGTCGCTTCTGCGAGGCGCCGGTCCGCCGCGGCGAGCGTCGCGCCGAAGCGGCCGCCGGCAGCAAGACGCGGCCCCGCCTTGCCGACGGTGACGGGCTTCGTCATCCAGATCGAGCCCGGTTTCTTGGGAAAGCCCTGGATCAGTCCCCGCACGAGCGGCATGCCCTGGTCGACCCACATGAAGGGGCAGCGCGTCACCGGCTCGCCTCGGTGCTCGGCCGCCAGGACGACGAAGAACTCCTTGTACTGGGCGCGCACCGGGTCGAGGAGCTCCTCGAACGAGTCGGAGCAGGACTGCCACTCGACGAAGATCGCGGCGGCGCTGCCGATATCCGGCCCTGGGTCGAGCTCGGGCGGCAGAAGGGCGCGTGCCGCCTTCGGGTCGGCCCGATACTCCACGATCACGAAGTCGCCCGAGTAGTGCCAGGGAGGCTCTGGGACCAGGGAGGAACGCCCAGTCTCCGTTTGTGGGAGCGAATACCCCTCGAGCTTCGCCTTCGCTGCCTGCTCCACACTCATGTGAGCCTCCTCGAACTGACGTGTCTCGGGAGCCTACCCCTCGTCACTCGCCGAGAATTTGGATACAATATACGGAAATGCGCTTGGCTGGCCAGGTCGCTCTCGTGACCGGTGGCGGTACCGGGATCGGCGCCGCGGTCGTCCGGCGGTTCGCAACCGAAGGTGCATCCGTGGTCGCGACGGGTCGGAGGGCAGAACCACTCCATGCGATAGCCAAGGAGACCGGAGCCGTCGCCGTTCGTGGCGACGTCGCGGACGAGACTCACGTCAAGGAAGCCGTCGATACGGTCGTCCAGCGCTTTGGCGGCCTCGACATCGTCGTCAACAACGCCGGGATCGGCTGGGCTAACTGGCAGCAGACGCTGGACGCGAACCTCACTGGAGCAAAGCTAGTCTCTAGCGAGGCGCTCTCGCATCTCGTCGCACGCCACGGCTCCATCGTCAACGTCGCCTCGGTTTCCGGCTACGTGGCGAGTGCGGGCAGCCCTGCGTACTCAGTCAGCAAGGCGGGGCTCATCATGCTGACCCGTTCCCTCGCATTGAACTACGGGCCGCGCGGGGTCCGGGTGAATGCTGTCTGTCCCGGCTGGGTCCGGACACCCATGGGCGACGCCTGCATGGATGAGATCGCCGAGCAGCAAGGAGTCGATCGGGAAGGCGCGTACGAGCTCGCCGCCCGGTACGTTCCGCTGCGGCGTGCGGGGGATCCGGACGAGATCGCCGCTGCCTGCCTCTTTCTCGCTTCGCACGAGGCCTCGTTCGTTACCGGCGCGTGCCTCGTCGTCGACGGAGGCGCGATGGTCGTGGACATCACGATGGCGCCGTTCGAGACATGACCTCCGTCGCGCCGATCGACACCGACAGCCTCGCCGACCGCGTCTA
>DASQGA010000146.1:0-4793 GCA_035632855.1 Gaiellaceae bacterium
GAACCAGAGGTCGCGCAGCGCGTCCTGGTTGAGGTCGCGTGCCAGCGCCTTGGCGAGGAAGATGCCGTTGATCCCGCCCGCCGACGAGCCGGCGATTGCGTCGACGACGATCCGCGTGTGCACGTTGCGCTCGTCGCGCAATGCCTTGAGCAGCTCGCGATAAGCGAGCTCGCTCGCCGCTTCGTCACCGGAGGGCAGGTCATGCTCCTCGAGCACGGACGCCCGGATCGCACGGTGGATCTCCTTCGTCACCCCGTGCATGTAGATAGCGAGAGAAACGCCCCCGTAGCAGACGAGCCCCAACCGCAGTTCCTTGAGGTCGCCGGCAGGCGCTGGAACGGTCTTTGGATCCGGAGTCGGCTCGTTCTCCGACACCGGATCGGGTTGGGGAAGTACGGGGCTCATGGCGGCCTCCTCTGTCGCGGCTCAAGCCCGCGGTTGACGAGTGGAGCCTCGCGCACTCCTCCGTTCCAGCCCACGGCCAGACGGACTTCTTCGGTCAGCAGATCAGCGTTCGGCTCCTCACGAGGCACGGCAATCCTCTCGGGCCGGTATGTCAGCGACGTTTATGACACACCCGCCACAAGAGCGTCAAGCGATCTCGCTCAGACGAAGGCTTGCGCGAACGTCACCGCCCCGACGACCACGAGCACCACTCCGATGGCCTTGAGGAGCTGGTGCTCGGAGAGCCGTCCCGTCAGGCGCGAGCCAACCAGAGCCCCGGGGATTGAGGCCGCGGAGCCGACCAGAAGCAGCGTCCAGTCGACGCCGCTCGACGTGTGCCCCACGACCCCCGCCACCCCCAGCGCGAGACCGACCGCGAGATTCGTTCCGACGGCGCGATGGGCGGTTTCGCCCACGTACCGAATCAGCGCCGGCACGCGAAGTGTGCCGAGGATGAGCCCCACGAGGCCGCCCAGCAGCCCGATCCCCAAGCCGCTCGCGACGGCGGCGCGCAGGTTCAAGGCCCCCGGCCCCGGTCGCTCAGAGCCCGGACGCGCGAGGAGCCTGATCCCGAACGAGAAAAGCAGCGCGCCGATCAGGGCCAGCAGCACCGGGGACGGCAGTTTGCCACCAGCGTAGCCGCCGATGAGTGCGCCCACGATCGAGGGCGGCGCCATCCACGCTACGAGGTGCCAGTTGACCCGCCCCGCGCGCAGGTGAGCGATCGAGGCGGCCGCCGCGGACACGGCCGAGATGCCGACGTTCGCCCCTGCTCCGGCTGCGGGAGACGACGCCACGAGCAAGAGGACGGGCAGGCGAATCGTGCCGAGGATCAGTCCGATGCTGCTGCCGAGCAACGCGACCAGGAAGCACCAGGCACCGGCTGCGATAAGAACGAGCTCACGGCTCACGGAAGAGCGGGCCTAGAGGGACTCGCGGCCGTCGTACGCAGGCTTCGGCTTCGCTCCGATCACGATGAAGCGCAGCCCGTCCCTCCCCGCGACGACCTGGCGGGTAGACGAAGGGTCGACCCGCAGGTAGTCGCCTTTCGCGACGGCGACCTCCTCCCCGTCGATCGTGAACGTCGCCTCGCCGGAGAGCACCACGTAGACCTCCTCGTGGCCCGTCTTGGTCTCATCGTGCTCGGCACCCGCGGCGCCCGGGGGAAGCCGCACCTCGTTCAGCCCGAAGGCCGTTGTCCCGAGAGCCCGGCGCACCTTCAGGAACACGCCGCGGAACGATTCGATCGACGAATCTCCCTCGTGCAGCAACGTGTAGGCCACCGGAGGACGATACCGGCACACACCCTGGGGTTTCGCTCCGCCCGAGAGCGGCAACCGTCCAGGAGTATGAAGTGGCGACGCGGCGTCGGAGGCCGTCAGATCGAGGACCGCCGCGGCCGCTCCATGGGCGGCATGGGCGGCTTGCCGATCCCGATGGGTGCGAAGGGCGGGCTCGGCGGGCTCGGACTTATCATCGCGATCGTCGTTCTCCTCTTCGGGGGCGGGGTCGTCGGCGGCGGCGGCGGCTTCGACGTGCCGAGCCTCGATCCGATCAACCAGATGCCTGGAGCGCAGGGAGGCGGGCTCCCGGAGTCCGCCGACCCGGACGCCGACCTGAAGGAGTTCGTCGGGTTCGTCGTCGACGATGTCCAGGATTCCTGGGCGCGCGCGTTCGCGGCGGGGGGTCAGCGGTACGAGGCGACCACGCTCGTCCTCTTCAGCGACGCCACCCAGTCGGACTGCGGCGGCGCCTCCTCGTCCACCGGCCCGTTCTACTGCCCGGCCGACCGGAAGGTGTATCTCGACCTCGAGTTCTTCCGGCAGCTGCGAGACAGGTTCGGTGCGCCCGGCGACTTCGCGCAGGCTTACGTGATCGCGCACGAGTTCGGCCACCACGTTCAGAACGTGATCGGCGTCTCGGAGGACGTGCGCCGCGAGCAGCAGGCGAACCCTGACCAGGCGAACGAGCTCTCGATTCGCCTGGAGCTCCAGGCAGACTGCCTCGCAGGCGTCTGGGCGCATTCCGCGTACGAGGAGAACCTCCTCGAGCCGGGCGACGTCGAGGAAGGCCTCGCGGCCGCTGCCGCCGTTGGCGACGACCGGATCCAGGCGCAGGCGACGGGACAGATCGACCGCGAGAGCTGGACGCACGGTTCCTCGGAGCAGCGCACGACCTGGTTCCGCAAGGGGTTCGAGAGCGGCAGCTCGGGCGGCTGCAACACCTTCGAAGGTGGCGTCTAAAGGTCAGAAACGGGAAGAGCCGCCCCGGAGGACGGCTCTTCCCTGAGCGACGGTTCCGCGGTCGCTACTTCTGCTGGGAGGGGTCGACTGCGACCCGGGAGAACGCTGCCTCTCCCGAGAACTGGTCGTACTCGTATGCCGTCACCGCTGGCCCCAGCACGTCGACGTTGGTCGCGTCGAGGTAGGGGATCCACGGGACGATCTCCTCCGTCAGCTTCTTGTCGAGCTCCTCCCAGCACGTCAGCCGCTCGGCGTCGAGGAGCTTGTTGCACTCGTCGATGTCGCCGTCGACGCTGGGAAGGTTCTCGACGCTGCCACTGATCTTGCTCTGCTTCGCGAACTCTGAAGTCAGGCCCGTCAGGGAGTAGTTCACGTTCCCCTGCGGGAGGATCGACCGGCTGTCGAAGAGCACCATGAAGGTCGAGGCGTCCGCGTAGTCCTTGCCCCAGCCTGGGACGACCGAGACCGGGACGTTGCGGGTCGCGTCCTGGATGATCGGGTACGCATCCTCGAACTCGCGCGTATTGAGCTCGATGCCGAGCTTGGCGAACGACTGCTCGATCACGGGCTCCATGTCCGTCCACGGCGGGACGTTCCTATTCACGAAGAGGACGCCCGAGCACTCGGGTGCGTCGCACTTCCCATCCTGATCCGTGTCGTACTTGGACTGCTTCATCTCTTCCGCGGCCTTGGCGGCATCGCCGGCGCCGTTCTCGGTTGCGTACGGCGCGTAGTCGTCGAGGTCGCCGTTGAACATCGTGTTGGGCACGATGTGCTCGGCGATGTCGCCGCGGATTGGCCCGCCCCAGGCGCGCTGGAGCCCGGCCTTGTCCATGATCAGGTTCGCTGCCTTCCGGACGTGGATGTCGTCGAAGGGCGGCTGGGTCAGGTTCATCGTGATGTACCAGGTGCGGTCTCCAGCCTCGACTTGGAGCCGGTCCTTCAGCTCCGAGGTCGTCGAGTACTTGCGGAGCACACGGGCCGGGGGCGACTCGACTTCGCCCTCGAGCTCACCCGCCTCGATCTTGTTGAAGATGTCGTTCGGGTTCGTGTTGATCGTGTACTCGAACCGGTCGACGTAGCTTGGTCGCGTCCCGTCCGTGGACGCGTCGTAGTTCGGATTGCGGACGAAGGTCATCTGCCGGTTCGGATCGTTCCCAAAGGCCGGCTTGATCGTCTTGCAGCTCGAGATGTCGATCTCGTCCGAGCCCTCGAGCATGTACGGGCCGGAGGAGACGACATTGCGGCCATACTCGCCCGCCTGGGTAAAGCACTTCCCGACCTCAGGCGGAATCGGGCCGGCCGCAGACATGCCGAGCCGGTAGAGAAAGTCGCCCGTGGGCTGGGTGAGCGTGAACTTGATCGTCTTGTCGTCGGGCGTCTCGATGCCAGAGATCGTCTTGGCCTTGCCCTCGGTGAACTCGGCCATGCCCTCGATGACGGTGTAATAGAAGCCGTACTGCGCGACGAGCGACTCGGTGCCGATCCGCTCGAAGGCGTAGGCGATGTCCTGCGACGTCACCGCCCGGTTTACGGGCGGTGAGAACTCGACGCCGTCCTTCAGGGTGAAGGTGTACGTGAGGCCGTCCTCGGAGACCTGCCCCATGTCGGTAGCCAGGTCGGGGACGAGCTCGTTGCCCTCGGCGCCGGCCTTGTGGTTGTAGCCGACGAGCGTTCGCACGAGCAAGTTCGAATAGAAGGCGAGGTCGGTGCCGAGATACTCGCCCGTCGGGTCGAACCCGCCCGTGTGGTTGAACTGCGTCGTCGAGATGCGGTACGTGCCACCTTTCGCAGGCTCGCCCCCTGAGTCCCCAGCTGTCGTCCCGTCGCTTCCCGACGGTCCGTCGTCACCGCCGCACGCGACGGCCACAAGGGTCAGGGCGCAGGCAGCGAGAACGAGCGCGAGCAGTCTGCGCCGTTTCATCGACCCCTCCTGTCTTCGGGCATGGGAATCAAAACCTCCGTCATTGGCGTCATTCACCGGTCCTTTCAGTCGCGGGAATCTCCGCGCAATTTCAGTGGGCGATCTCTGACCAATGACGAGGCGGCCGCCTCACGGTTAGCCTCGCAACGCTGTTGCTTCCTTATCGCGTCATTAACCGCTCT
>DASQGA010000147.1:0-4035 GCA_035632855.1 Gaiellaceae bacterium
TGCTGAAACAGTCGCGAGCCCTCGGCGGCGTTCTCGGCCCAGACGTTCGTCGACTCGGCCGGGTCCCGCTCCAGGTCGTAGAGCTCGGGCGGCTCGTCGGGACCGCCCATGACCAGCGACCAGCGGCGAGTCGTCACTGTGATCGGCATGTAGCTCGCGATCCGCCGCGGACGCGAGTCGATCGCGCTCGTCAGTTCGCCCTCGGCGAAGTAGAGGGGCCAGGAACTGACGACGAAAGGGCGTTGCTCGCTCGCCTCTCCGAGGAGAACGTCCTTGAACGACCTGCCGTTCATGTCCGCGGCCGGCTCGATCCCCACGAGGTCGAGAATCGTGGCCGGAATGTCGGGAGCCGTCGTCAGCGCCGCACGCCTCCCGGGCGCGACGCCCGGGGCCCGAACGATGAGCGGGACCCGCGTGAGCTCCTGGTAGAGCGGCGACCAGCCGATCGTCAGGAGCCACGACTGCGAGAACCAGGTGGGAACCACTGCGTCCTCGCTCACCTGCGCGCCGGGATCGTTGACCCATTCGGCCTTCCCGAAGTAGTCGTGCTCGCCGAAGTAGAAGCCGTGATCCGACGTGAAGAGGACGACGGTGTTGTCGGCGAGCCCGAGGACGTCGAGCTTCGTGAGCAGGCGTCCGAACCACCGGTCGACCATGGTCACCTCGCCGCAGTACGTCGCGTGCGCCAGCGCGACGTCCTCTTCCGTGAGCCCCGCCTCCCGCCAGTTCCCGTATGCCGGGTAGAGCTTCCGCCCGTCGTAGTCGGGCAGGTAGAGCTGCGTGTAGTAGTCGGGCGCGTCCCAGGGCTCGTGCGGGTCCCACGTGTCGACGTAGAGAAAGAACGGCTCGCGGTAATGCCGCTCGAGCCACTCGTCGGCGGCCGTCATGGTGCGGGCGACGAGTCGATCCGCCTCGGAGGTCCAGGTGGAGCGGGCGTCGAGCCGCTCGGCAGGACGTGTGTCGTCCCCCTGACCGCGCACCCAGATGAAGTCGTCGAAGCCGCGGTCGTAGCCGTACCCCTCGCGGATCAGGAACGGTGTGTCGACGACGCCCATCGTCAGGTAGCCGGCCTCGGAAAGGAGAGCGGGAAGGCTCGGGAGCCCGGCCGGCAGCGGCTCCCAGCCCATGGAGGTGTACGAGTACCGGCCGGTCAGAAAGTCGGCCCTGGCGGGCATGGTCGGAAACGACGAGATGAGCTGGTGATCGAAGACGACCGACGCCTCGGCGAAGCGGTCGAGATTCGGAGTGCGGATCGTCGGGTTTCCGTACGCGCCGACGTGATCCCGCCGGAAGGTGTCCGACACGATCATGACCACGTTCGGGCGTTCGACCAAGCCTGCGTTCCCTCCGTTGCGTAAGGGCAGAAACCCTCGAGCGACGCGCAACGAGCTATACCAGACCTCAGGCCCGGATCCAATCGATAGGCGTGCCCGGGCGGTTCCGGGTCGGATCCAGCCTGACCCAAGCTTGCGAACATCGCGCAGCGAGCGGCAAGCTGATCGACCATCTAGATGGTTGATCGGTAATTGGCGTGCCCGCGGGGACCCATCTAGGGTCTCCGGCGTGGCCGCCAACCCGTTCGCGAGCCCGGGCGAGTGGCTGCGCTGCGCGCTCCACGCGCACACGACGAACTCGGACGGCGAGCTCGCGCCGACGCTGCTCGCGCGGCACTACGCACGGGCCGGCTTCGACGTGCTTGCGATCACCGACCACCACGTGAGGACCGTGGAGCCGTCGACGGAGAGCCTGCTCGTCATCCCGAGCACGGAGCTCGACGCGCGAGTCCGCGGCACCGATCGTGATGCGCACGTGTTGGCGCTCGGGGTCTCCGCAGAGCCCGCTCCGCGGGGTGGAGAGCTCCTCGAGCTCGACGAGATCGTCCGCTGGGTCCGGGACGAAGGCGGCGTCCCGTTCCTCGCCCACTCGTACTGGAGCGGCCTGAGGACTGTCGATTTCGAGACGTGCGAAGGCCTCGTCGGGGTCGAGATCTATAACGCCGGGTGCGAGCTCGAGACCGGCCGTGGCCTCGCCACGCTCCACTGGGACGAGGCGCTCGAGGCCGGCCACCGCCTGCTGGGGATCGCGACTGACGACTGCCACCATCCGGGCTTCGACAGCTCCCTCGCCTGGGTCTGGGTCCGCTCGGCCGAGCGGTCGGTGGAGTCCGTGCTCGCGGCGCTTCGCGAGGGAGCGTTCTACAGCTCGACCGGCCCGCGCATCCACGAGCTGACTGTCGAGGCGGACGCGATCGTCTTCCGCTCGAGCCCGGTTCGAAGCGCGAGGCTTCTGACAGAGAGGAAGCAGGGAGCGGCCGTGGGCGCGGGGCGTCTCGGCTACGTCCACGGGGCCCGCGTCCTCGAGCCGGACGACAACGGTGAGATCACGGCCGCACGACTCGCGCGACCCGGCTCGACGTCCTACGGCCGGCTCGAGCTCAGGGACGCCGAGGGCGGCGTCGCCTGGACGAACCCGTTGTGGAGCTGAGCCGCGAGCGCGCGCTCGCGGCGCTCTCGGAGCGGCGCTTCGACCTCCTCGTCGTCGGCGGCGGGATCATCGGCGCCGGCATCGCCTGCGAGGCGGCGCGGCTGGGGCTGGCCGTGGCCCTCGTCGAGCGCGCCGACTTCGCGTCCGGAACCTCCAGCGCGTCGTCGAAGCTTATTCACGGGGGACTCCGCTACCTGCGCCTCGGCGACTTCCGGCTCGTGCGGGAGGCTCATGCCGAACGGCGTGCGCTCATGCAGGTGGTGGCGCCCCATCTGGTCCGGCGGCTTTCGTTCCTGATGCCGCTCTACCGGGGCGGGCCCTACCGGCCGCGAACCATTCAGGCCGGGCTCTGGCTCTACTCGACACTCGCACGGGAGCGACTGGGAGGACTCGTCTCGCCCGACCGGGCCCGCAAGGCGGTCCCGGCGATCCGGCTCGAGGGCCTGGGTGCCTGCGGTCTCTACTCCGACTCGTGGACGAACGACAGCCGGCTCTGCCTCGCGAACGTGCGTGGCGCCTCCGACGCGGGCGCGACCGTGGCCAACTACGTCGATGTGCGAGCGCTCAGAGACGTAGATGACCGGATCCGGGGAGCGGAGGCGGTCGACTGCCTAACCGGAGAGGCAGTCACGGTCTCGGCACGGGCGGTCGTGAACGCGACCGGCCCCTGGGTCGACCGCGTGCGCCGGCTCGAGGATCCTGCCGCCGCGTCCTCCAGCCGCCTCAGCAAGGGCGTGCACGTGACCCTGCCGCTGCCGCGTCCGTGGTCTGCGGCCCTGACGATCCCTCACGACAAGGTGCGGGTCTCGTTCGCCGTCCCGTGGGAGGGGATGCTCCTGCTCGGTACGACCGACACGCTGTACGACGGCGAGCCCGGGGACGTCGCCGCGACGCCCGAGGACGTCCAGCAGATTCTCGACGAGGCCTCGGCGGCGGTCGAGCCCGAGCTGCTGCGTCCCGAGGTGGTGCTCTCGACCTTCGCCGGCCTCCGTGTCCTGCCCGGCACCGGCAGCGACACTGCGAGCGCACGCCGCGAGACCGTGCTCCTGCGAGGCAGGAAGGGGATGCTCTCGGTTGCGGGCGGCAAGCTCACCACCTACCGGCGCATCGCACTCGATACGATCGAGGCGCTCGGGCCGGAGCTCGGCATCCACCGACTCGACCGCACCCCCAGGCCGCTCCCGGGCGCTGATGACCCCGGCCAGGCAGCGAGGCAGCTCGCGCGGGAGTTCCCTCAGCTCCCGCCCTACGTGCGCGCGCACCTCGTCCACGCCTACGGAACGCTTGCCGAGGCCGTGCTGGCGCCCGCGACCGACAGGCCGGAGCTCCTCGAGCGCCTCCACCCGGATGCACCGGAGCTCGTCGCCCAGGCCGTCTACGCACGTGAGGCCGAATGGGCGTGCACGCCCGAGGACGTGCTCAGGCGGCGGACCACGCTGGCGCTCCGGGGCCTGACCGCGGCGGATGTCGCGGGCGTAGAGTCTCCTGCGTGACGGAACCGATCGACCCCGGCGTCGACATCGGCCATGTCCACCTGAAAGTGGCCGATCT
>DASQGA010000148.1:0-6826 GCA_035632855.1 Gaiellaceae bacterium
GAACGCGAGCCCGCTCTCGCGCTCGACGATTCCGCTCGACGTCAGCTTCGCGCCGTACCACTACGGCGCCTGGATCTTCTGGCGCTACCTCTCCGAGACCTTCGATGCGAACCTCGTGCGCGAGGTGTGGGAGCAGGCTGACGGGGCCACGCAAGGCGGTCTCTACTCGCTCGCTGCGACCCGCGCGGCGGTGTCGTCTCGGGGGCTCTCCTTCGGCACCGTCTTCGCGGGCTTCACTGCCGTGAACCGGATGCCCACCCGCGGCTACGAGGAGGGGAAGGCCTACTCCCTCGCACCCACTTCTCGCACGTGGACGCTTCGACGTCGCGGAGCTTCCACCGGGTGGCGCCCGCAGTCCCTCGAGCACCTGACGAGTCGCTCTTTCGGGTTCCGGACCGCCGGGGCCACGTCGAGCCAGTTGCGGCTCGAGCTGCGGCTCCCACCGAAGGCAACAGGCTCCGAAGCTCGCCTGCTCGTCTTCCGCAGGAGCGGCGCGGTATCGGTCCGCTCGCTTCCCACCGCCGGTGGAAAGACGACCGTGCAGGTGAAAATGCGAGGCGCAGTGAGACTCGAGCTGATCCTGGCGAACGCGAGCACGCGCATCGGCAGGTGCGGCCTCTTCTCGACCCCGTTTTCCTGCAGCGGCAAGCCGCTCGACGACGGGCGCCGGTACGGCTTCCGCGCCACGCTCGTCTAGGACCTAAACCAGACGGGGCCCCCCGGTCCGCTCTGCGATCGCAGCCGTGAAGTCGACCGAAGCGTCCAGCGTGACCTCGGGCTTGCGGACGCGAACGCGCGCTCTGGAGATCGGAAACTGCTCGAGCAGGGAATCGGCGATGCTCGCCGCAAGGGCCTCGATCAGGTTGAAATTCCTACCTTCCGAGACTGCGCGGACGCACGCCACCACCTCCGTGTAGTCGACAGTGTCCTGGAGCTTGTCGCTGCGGACGCCCGCGTCGTGGGCCACGAGCTCGACGTCAAAGAGGAAGCGCTGGCCTTTCTTCTTCTCCTCCGCGAGCGCGCCGTGGAAGCCCCTGAGCTCGAGGCCCTCGATCTGGATGATGATCTCACTCACGCGAGCACCGACTGGGCAGCGGCCAGGGCCTCGACGTTCTCCCGAACGTCGTGCACCCGGAAGAGGGACGCGCCGCGCTCGTAGGCGAGGATGTTGATTGCGACGCCGGCGGCGACAGGACCGGTTACGGCCTCGCGATCGCCGAGAATCCGCCCCAGGAAGCGCTTGCGCGAAGCGCCGACGAGCACCGGCCTGCCGATCGCGACGAGCTCGTCCGTCCGCGCGAGCAGCTCGAGATTGTGCTCCACGGTTTTCCCGAACCCGATGCCGGGGTCGAGGCAGATCCGCTCCTCTCGGATTCCTGCCGCCACAGCGGCTGCCAGCCGCTCTTCGAGGAACGACCCGACCTCGGCGACGACGTCGTCATAACGCGGATCGTCCTGCATCGTCCGCGGCTCGCCCAGCATGTGCATGAGGCAAAGGTAGGCGCCTGCGTCCGCGACGACTCCGGCGAGATCCGGATCGCCGCGAAGAGCCGTGACATCGTTGACGAGCACCGCACCCAGCTCGAGTGCGCGGCGGGCCACCTTCGCCTTCGAGGTGTCGATCGAGAACGGGAGACCTGCGAGGCCCTCCAGCACGGGCTCCAGCCGGCGAAGCTCCTCCTCCGCCGACACTGGCTCGGAGCCGGGCCGCGTCGACTCCCCGCCCACGTCGACGAGCGCCGCGCCTTCGCCGAGAAGGCTCTTGGCCTGCGCAATCGCGCGCCCGGGATCCAGAAAGACGCCGCCGTCCGAGAAGCTGTCCGGCGTCACGTTGACGACGCCGATCACCGAGGGCCGTGGAAAGGCTTCCTCGAGGGGCGGAGTCACGGCCCGAGCCTATCCTAGAGCTAGAGCCGATGATCGACCTCCATGCGCACATCCTCCCGGGGCTCGACGACGGGGCCCGCACGCTCGCGGACAGCCGTGAGCTGGCACGCACCGCTGTGGAGGACGGTGTGCGATCGATCGCAGCCACCCCGCATGTCCGCGCGGACTATCCGACTAGTGTCGAGGCGATGGAGGCAGGTGTCGCAAGCGTGCGGCGGGACCTGGAGGAGCACGGGATCGAGATCGAGGTGCTGCACGGCGGCGAGATCGCCGTCGACCGCCTCGAAGATCTCTCGCGCGAGGAGCTGGAACGGTTCACACTCGGGCAGACCGGGCGCTACCTGCTTGTGGAGTTTCCGTACACGAGTTGGCCGCTCGGCCTCGAGCAGCGGTTGTTCGAGCTCCGGATGGCAGGGCTCGAGTCCATCCTCGCCCACCCCGAGCGAAACCGCGAGGTTCAGGCCGATCCGGCCCGGATCGAGCCTCTGGTTGCGGCAGGGACGCTGGTGCAATTGACCGCAGCCTCGCTCGACGGCCGCATCGGGCGCTCCTCGCAGATGGCAGCCGAGAGCCTGCTCTCCCGCGGGCTCGCCCACCTGATCGCGAGCGACGCACACCTGCCCGAGATACGTGAGGTAGGAATGGCCGCCGCAGCAGCATGCATCCGAGACCAGGGTTTAGCGCGCTGGCTAGTCGAGGACGCCCCAGCGGCGATTGCAGCAGGGGACCCAGTACCCGCGCGACCTAAACGCCGAAAACGCCGGTTCGGACTCTAGCTAGGAATCGGAACAATGAAGAGTGTGCCTCGACGAGGCAAAAGCCTCGTCGAGCAACGGCGTTAGGAGCGTCCGGACGCGAAGGCGGCCGGCGCGTTTACAGGAAGGCGGCTGGTGCGTTTATTTACCCCTTGGCGCCTTCCGGCGGCGGCGGTTGCATCGTCGCGCCCGGCAGCGGGAAGGGGCGCGGCTGGGGCTGCGGCTTGCGCTCCGGCTTCTTCTCCGGCTCGGCCTCCGGCGCCTTCGGCTCTTCCTCGGCGAACACGGTCTCGGGGGCTTCGCCCGTGAGCAGCCGCTCGAACTGGTCCTTGTCGATCGTCTCGCGCTCGATCAGGAGCGCGGACATCTTGTGCAGCTCGTCTACGTGCTCGCGCAGAACTCCGCGCGCGCGCTCGTGCGCTTCCTCGATGACGCGGCGGATCTCGTCGTCGATCTCGCGGGCCATGTCCTCGGAGTAGTCGGGCTCCGAGCCCATGTCGCGGCCGAGGAACGGCATGTCGTGGTTTCGGCCGAGCATGCGCGGCCCGAGCTTCTCGCTCATCCCGTAGCGCATGACCATGTGCTTCGAGGTCGAGGTGACCTTCTCGATGTCGTTCGCGGCCCCGGTCGTGACCTCGTGGAAGACGAGCTCCTCGGCTGCACGCCCGCCGAGCGTCATCGCGAGCTGGTCCATGAGAGCGGACTTCGTGGTCAGGAACTTGTCCTCCGCGGGCAGAGAGATCGTGTAGCCGAGCGCCTGGCCGCGGCTGATGATCGAGATCTTGTGAACCGGGTCGCAGTGCGGCAGGTAGTGCCCGACGAGCGCGTGGCCCATCTCGTGGTAGGCGGTCACCTTCCGCTCGTGCTCCGAGAGGAGGCGCGTCTTCTTCTCCGGGCCGGCGATGACGCGCATGATCCCCTCCTCGAGCTCCAGCTCGCCGATCGTCTTCCGGCCGCGTCTGGCGGCCAGGAGAGCGGCCTCGTTGACCAGGTTCGCGAGGTCGGCGCCGGTGAAGCCCGGGGTCCCGGCGGCGAGCGTGTCCAGGTCGATGTCCGTGTCGAGCGGCTTGCCCTTCGTGTGCACCTCGAGAATCTGGCGGCGGCCGTTCCGGTCCGGGCGGTCAACCACGATCTGGCGGTCGAAGCGGCCAGGGCGGAGCAGCGCCGGGTCGAGGATGTCGGGGCGGTTGGTGGCGGCGATCAGGATGATGTTGTCCTTCATCTCGAAGCCGTCCATCTCGACGAGGAGCTGGTTCAGCGTCTGCTCGCGCTCGTCGTGGCCGCCGCCCAGGCCGGCGCCACGATGGCGGCCGACCGCGTCGATCTCGTCCATGAAGATGATGCAGGGACTCGCCTGCTTGGCCTGTTCGAAGAGGTCGCGGACACGCGAGGCACCAACGCCGACGAACATCTCGACGAAGTCGGAGCCCGAGATCGAGAAGAACGGGACGCCGGCCTCGCCGGCGACCGAGCGTGCCAGAAGCGTCTTCCCCGTTCCTGGAGGCCCGTAGAGGAGGACGCCCTTGGGGATCCGGGCGCCGAGCGCCTGGAACTTCTTGGGATTCTCGAGGAACTCCTTGATCTCCTGGAGCTCCTCGACAGCCTCGTCGACGCCGGCCACGTCCTTGAACGTGATCTTCGGGGAGTCCGGAGCCACCCGCTTGGCGCGGCTCTTGCCGAAGCTCATGACCTTGGAGCCGCCGCCCTGCATCTGGTTCATGAGGAAGATCCAGAAGCCGAGGAAGATGACGAACGGGAGCGTGTACGAGAGGATCGAGAGCCAGGCCGAGCTGCCGGTGCCCTTCGAGTCGAACGCGACGCCGTTCTCCTGGAGCTTCTCCTCGAAGGCCGCCTGGGACTGGTCGCTCGGGTAGTTCGACTTGACCTTCGTGCCGCCCTGCAGGGTCGCCTGGATCGAGCGGCCCTTCGGCACGAAGAGCACACTCTGCACCTCGTCGGCCTCCACCTTCTGGATCAGGTCGCTGTAGGTGACCTTCGTCGCTTCACCCCGACTCGGAAGCAGCGTCTGCGAAGCCAGATAGACCAGCAGGACGATGACGATGAGGGGGAAGAGTGCGCTGCGGAAGAAACGGCTCAAGAGTGTCCTTGGATTACGTCAAAGCGTAGCAGTGTGGTATTCGGCTACCGGGCTCCGGTGGATGTCCTATTCGTTCTCCCCGTCGGCGATGAGATCCTCCCGCAACACACCGATGTAAGGGAGATTCCTGTAGCGCTCGGCGAAGTCGAGCCCATAGCCGATCACGAAGCGATTCGGGATCTCGAAGCCCACGTACCGGCACTCGACGTCGTTCTCCCGCCGGTCCGGCTTCGTGAGGAGCGCGCAGATCTCGAGCGACGCAGGCCGGCGGGCCTCGAGATTGCGCAGCAGGTAGGAGAGCGTCAGGCCGGAGTCGACTATGTCCTCGACGATCACGACGTTCCGGTTCTCGATCGACATGTCCAGGTCTTTCAGGATCCTGACGACGCCCGAAGAGTCGACGCCCGCCCCGTAGCTCGAGATTGCCATGAAGTCGACCTCGCAGGGAAGGTCGATCTGGCGCATGAGGTCGGCCATGAAGAAGATGGCGCCCTTGAGGACGCCGATCAGGAGAAGGTCGCGGTCGCGGTAATCGGCCGTGATCTCGGCGCCGAGCTCTGCGACGCGCGCCTGGAGCGCAGCCTCGTCGACGAGGACTTCCTCGACCCCAGCCGCCAGCTCGGTCGCGTGGCTCTGGCTCAGCTCTCGCTCCTCGTGGCGATGACGACGTCCTCCCAGCCCGGAGCGCTCGCGATCCCCGGCACCGCGACCACCTCGTCCCCCTTGACCACGAGCGGCCAGGCCTCGCGCTCCGACCGGGGCACCTTCGCGTCCACGAACAGATCCTGCACCTTCTTGGAGCGGCGTGCGAGCCGGTCCCCCGCCCGCCAGCCCCGGACCTGGAGCCCGGAGACCGTCGTCTCGATCGTCCAGCCGCCCCAGTGAACCGGGCGGTCGAGCGCCACCGGGCCCTGTTCGAGCCAGATCGAGTCGTACTCGCGGACCGCGATCCGGCCCTCCCCCAGGTCGACCCGGCGGGAGCCCCCGTGCGCCGCGAGCAGCTCGGCGAGCGCCCGCTCGACCGGGAGCGGCAGGGATCGGTGCTCCTCGAGCGCAGCCAGGAGGTTGCGCTCGGCACCGGGGTGGAGACGCTTGAGCGCCGGGAGGATCTCCCCGCGGATGAGCCCGCGCTTCGTGTCCGGATTCGAGGTGTCGACGCGGAAATCGAGGCCCTCCGCCCGGCAATAGGCTTCGGTCTCTCGACGCCAGAGGGTCAAGAGCGGCCGCACGACTCCATCCTGACGCCGCACGCGGATTCCGGTTGTCGTCCCGCTCGACGCGAGCCTGAAAACAACGGTCTCGACCTGATCCGAGGCAGTGTGCCCGGTTGCCCTGAGGCGGTCGGAACCGAAGGAGTAGCGCAGCTCGCGAAGCTCCTCCTCCGTGCCTCCGGGCGCGTCGACCACGTCCGCTCCGAGCCGATCGCGGCAGAAACGAGCGTCCTCGTCGGACTCGGCGCCACGCAGCCCGTGGTTCACGTGCAGGCTCTCGACCCCGTATCCGAGCGCGCGAAGCGCGTGCCAGAGACAGGTGGAGTCCGGACCGCCCGAAACGAGGCAGAGAATGTCGCCGCCGGGCGGGATCAGCTCATGCCGACGGACGTGCTCCTCGATGCGAGTCCGGAGCGACCCCGTATCCACGCACCCATTCTAGGCTAGGGCCGTTCCGGTCTCGGCTAGATGGTTGATCTAAAGGAGAGGCGCGACGTCGCAGCCACGCTTTGCGAGCTCCGGCTGCGCTTCCACCAGGATCTCGCGGGCGAAGTTGGCGAGGCCGTAGGCGCGGTACATCCGCTTGCCGGCGTCGGGCTTTCCCGTGGCGCGGTGCGCGACCGCGTCCCCGTACTCAAGGAACATTGCGTCGATCAGGACCTGGGCGCGGCGAAGGGAGGGATCGTGCGGCTCCGTGTAGGACACACGTTTGGCCGCGGCCCGGGCCTGCGCGACCAGCTCGGCGGGTTCGATTTCACCGTTCTGGTAGCCGGAGCCCCAGATCCCGAGCGCAGTCATGTTCAGGCCCGCGGTCTGGAGGAAGCGCTTGTCCAGGGCTCCACACGAATGTCCCGCAGACGCCTGCGACCCGGTGC
>DASQGA010000149.1:0-4679 GCA_035632855.1 Gaiellaceae bacterium
GAAGACGTCGACGGGCCCGGAGCCGGAACCGATCTCGGCGAGGCCGGACCGGACGGCCTGGGTGGCGACCTGGGCCGCCGCGCGAGCCGCATCCTCGAGGCCCTCGCCGCGCGCGAGGAACGCGGCCAGGCTCGCGGAGTGCGTGCAGCCGGCTCCGTGGGTTGCCTCGTCCGCGTAGCGCTCGACCGGGATCGGGGTGTGGCGCTCGCCGTCGAAGAGCCAGTCGACCGCCTCCGCGCCGTGCCCCCCCGTGACGACGACCGCCGGCGCACCGAGGGCGTGGATCCGCTCGGCGAGAGCAGCCCGGTCCGCGTCGTCGGAATAGGGAACCCCGGTCAGTGCGCAGGCCTCGTGGAGATTCGGCGTCACGACCGTGGCGAGCGGAAAGAGTCTGGCCTTCAGCGTCTCGACGGCGTCGTCCTGGAGCAGTTTCGCCCCCGACGCGGCCACGAGGACCGGGTCGACGACGAGCGGAACGGAGTGCCCCTCGAGGTAGTCGGCGACCGTCTCGATGATCCCGCGGGAGAAGAGCATGCCCGTCTTCGCGGCATCCACCCCGATGTCCGTGAAGATCGCCTCGAGCTCGGCCCGGATGAACTCGGGCGGCACCTCGTGCACGGCAGTCACCTCGACGGTGTTCTGGGCGGTCAGAGCCACGATCGCGCTCGTGCCATGGCAACCAAGCCGAGCGAACGCCTTCAGGTCGGCCTGGATCCCGGCCCCCCCGCCCGAGTCGGAGGTCGCGATCGTGAGACAACGAGGCACCAAGGAGACCCGAGGCTACCATCGCCTCATGGCGACGACCGCCGCCCTCTGGGGAGAACTCCTCGCTGCCGAGGAGGTCGCGTACACGACGGTCGTCCCGCCGAGGGAGCCGCGTCTCGCCGCGATCCCGCCCGACCTCCACCCCAACCTCGCAGAAGCCCTCCGCGCCCGTGGTGTCGAGCGGCTCTATGAGCACCAGGTCGAGGCCCTGGAGGCGGCGCAGCGCGGCGAGAATGTCATCGTCTCGACGGGCACCGCGAGCGGGAAGACGCTCGCCTTCAACCTCCCGGTGCTCGACGCGCTCGCCGCCGACCCGAAGCAGCGGACGCTCTACCTCTATCCCACGAAGGCGCTCGCCCAGGATCAGGCGCGAAGCCTGGCCGAGTTCAAGCTCCCACGCTTGCGAGCCGCGATCTACGACGGCGACACACCGTCTGACCAGCGTTGGCAGATCAGGAAGTGGGCCAACCTCATCCTCACGAATCCGGACATGCTGAACGTCGGGCTCCTGCCCCATCACGACCGTTGGGGGGACGTCCTCCAGAACCTGCGCTACGTCGTCGTCGACGAGGCCCACGTCTACCGCGGGGTCTTCGGCTCCCACGTCGCGAACGTCCTCAGGCGGCTGCGCCGGGCGGCGGCCATCTACGGGGCCGAGCCCCAGTTTCTTCTCGCCTCCGCGACGATCGCGAACCCCGGACAACAGGCGCGCGCCCTCCTTGGCGTCGACGCGACCGTGGTGGATGCCGATGCCGCGCCCCAGGCGGAGCGGACCGTCCTCCTCTGGAACCCGCCGCTCCTCGACGCCGAGCTCGGAGTCAGAGCGAGCGCGCTCGGCGACGGCTCTCGGATCCTCGCCGAGCTCGTCTCCCACGGCCTCCGAACGATCTGCTTCACGAAGTCCCGAAAGGCGGCCGAGCTCGTCCACCGCTTCACCTGCGAACGCGTGCCGGAGCTCGCCGGGCGTCTCTCGCCCTACCGCGCCGGGTACACGCCCTCACAGCGGCGGGAGATCGAGCGCCGGCTCGTGGAAGGCGAGCTCCTCGGCGTGACGGCGACGGACGCGCTCGAACTCGGCATCGACGTGGGAGCGCTCGACTGCGCCCTGACGATCGGCTTCCCCGGGACCGTCGCAAGCCTCAGGCAGCGATGGGGAAGGGCCGGACGACGGAGTGCCGGGCTCGCGGTTCTCGTGGCCAGCGAGGACGCGCTCGACCAGTTCTTCATGCGAGAGCCCGAGGCTCTCCTCGAGCGCCGGGTCGAGGCGGCCATCCTCGACGGGACAAACCCGCGAGTCCTCGACGGGCACGTTCGCGCCGCCGCTTTCGAGGCGCCGCTCGACGACGCCGACCGGGAAATCCTCGGCGGCGCGGCACTCGAGCGCGCGGAGGTGCTGGCGGATGCGGGCGAGCTTCGCCGCAGGAACGGCAGCTACGTCTGGGCCGGAAGGGACTACCCGGCCGCGCGCCTCTCGCTCCGCTCGTCGACCCCGGATGCAGTGGCGATCGTCGACGCGACCACCGGCACCGTCCTCGGCGTCGTCGAACAGGAGCGCGCGCACTCGACGGTGCACGAAGGAGCGATCTACCTCCATCTCGGCGAGTCCTACAAGGTTGTCGCGTTTGACCTCGAGAACCGCACTGCGGTCGTCGAGCCCTTCTCCGGGGACTACTACACCCAGGCGAAGAAGGAGACGATGACCGCGATCGAGGCAGTGGAGCTTTCCGGCCGGCGCCTCGGCCTGGAAGCTTTTTTCGGGCAGGTCAGCGTCACCGAGCAGGTGGTCGGCTACCAGAAGCGCTCGATCCGGGACGGCGAGCAGATCGACCTCGTCACACTCGACCTCCCCCCGACCACGTTCGAGACCGAGGCAGTGTGGTACCTGCCGGAGCCGGAGATGCTCGCGGGCCTCGAACGGGAGCCACGCCTGCTCGGAACACTGCACGCGGCCGAGCACGCGATGATCGCGGTTTTGCCGCTCTGGGCCATGTGCGACCGCTGGGACATCGGCGGGCTGTCGACAAACCTCCACTTCCAGACGGGCCGGCCGACGATCTTCGTCTACGACGGCCATCCGGGCGGTATCGGCCTGGCGCGGCGCGGCTACGACGCCTTCGAGGGCTGGGCCGGCGACACCGAGAAACTCGTCGGCGCGTGTCCTTGCGAACGCGGCTGCCCGTCGTGTGTCCAGTCGCCCAAGTGCGGCAACCTGAACGAGCCACTCGACAAGGCCGGGGCGCTGACCCTTCTGCGCCGAATGCTCGCCGCCTGAGGGGAACCCGTTTCAGAATGACGACTCGGGTCAGTGCTTCGTTTTGAAACGGGTTCGAGTGTCGATTTCGGCGCTCCCCGTTCGTCGTATAGTCGTAACCAACTGAAGGAGGACCATGAAGTACCTGCTGTCGATCTACATGGACGAGAGCGGTTGGGACAACGCGACACCTGAAGACGTCCAGCAGACGATGGATGCCTACGAGGCGTTCGGCCGCGAGGTACACGGGAAGGGCATCTACCTGGCCGGCGAGGGTCTCCAGCCGACGTCGACCGCAACCACGGTCCGGGTCCGGGACGACGAGCGCCTCGTCACCGACGGTCCCTTCGCCGAGACGAAGGAGCAGCTCGGCGGGTTCTACCTGCTCGAGTGCGAGAATCTCGACGAGGCGATCGAGTGGGCAGCGAAGATCCCGGGCGCGCAGGCCGGATCCATCGAGGTCCGGCCGGTGATGGACTACGAGGCAGCGGGCGCGCAGGAACACGACGCGACGGCTCGAGCGTAGGCGGTTCCCTCGAGCCGGTCGACCGGCTCTTTCGCGAGCAACGTGCCGCTGCCCTCGCAACCCTGATCCGCGTCCTCGGCGACTTCGACCTAGCTGAGGACGCGCTTCAGGACGCGTTCGCGGCGGCCGTTGCCCGCTGGCCGAAGGAAGGCGTCCCGGCCAACCCCGCCGGCTGGCTGGTCGCTACAGGCCGGAACCGGGCGATCGATCTGATCCGGCGAGAGCGCACGCTCGAAAGGAAGCACGAACTTCTTCCCCGCCTGGAAGCCCGCGACTCGGAGGACAACGACGTGGATCAGATACCGGACGACCGGCTGAGCCTGATCTTCACGTGCTGCCATCCCGCGCTCGCAGCCGAAGCGCAGGTCGCGCTGACGCTGAGGGCGCTCGGTGGTCTGACGACCACGGAGATCGCCCGTGCGTTCCTCGTGTCGGAGCCAACCATGGCGCAGCGCCTCGTCCGCGCGAAGAAGAAGATCAGGGACGCGGTCATTCCCTACCGGGTGCCGCCCGATCACGCTCTGCCCGACCGGCTGCGTGCAGTGCTCGCCGTCGTCTATCTCGTCTTCAACGCCGGTTACGGGCCACCGCCTCGTGACGAGCTCTGCGAGGAGGCGCTCCGGCTCGGGCGCCTGCTGGCGGTGCTTATGCCGGACGAGCCGGAAGTGCTCGGCCTGCTCGCGCTCATGCTCTTTCACGACAGCCGTCGTCTGGCACGGACGGACGAGCACGGCGAGCTGGTTCTCCTCGAGGACCAGGATCCAGGCCTCTGGGACGCCGCCCGGGTTGCCGAAGGCCACCGCATGCTCGAGCGGGCGGAGCTCCACGGGCCGGGCGGCCCGTACGTGCTCCAGGCGAGGATCGCCGCCCTCCACACGGATCGCCCGACGGACTGGGAGCGTGTAGTCGCCGCGTACGCCGAGTTGGAGAACGTCCAGCCGTCACCCGTCGTCGCCTTGAACGCCGCCGTGGCGGTCGCGATGGCACGAGGACCGGAAGCCGGCCTGGCCCGGATCGACGACCTGGCGGCCCGGCTCGACGGCTATCACCTGCTCCACGCAGCGCGGGCCGACCTCCTGCGCCGCCTCGGGCGCTGGGAAGAAGCGGCCGCTGCCTACGAAAGGGCGCTCGCGCTCG
>DASQGA010000150.1:0-1616 GCA_035632855.1 Gaiellaceae bacterium
CTGCTGGGCCAGCTTCACGGGCGAGGATGCTAGCGTAGCCCGCACGGTGGCCATAGCCGAGCAGAAGGGGCAAACGCTCTCGGCCGAACGGCTCAAGGAGTTCCTCCGCGAGATGCTCCTGATCCGCCGCTTCGAGGAGAAGGTCGAGGAGCGTTTCCGGGCAGGTGAGCTGCCCGGGTTCATCCATGTCGCGATCGGCCAGGAGGCCATTGCGGTCGGCGTCTGCAAGGCCCTCGAGGACGGTGACGTGATCGCCTCGACGCACCGGGCGCACGGGCACACGCTTGCAAAGGGAACCCACCCGAACGAGCTCATGGCTGAGCTCTACGGAAAGGTCGAGGGTTGCAGCCACGGTTACGGCGGCTCCATGCACCTCTATGACGTCGAGCGGGGAAACCTCGGTGCGAACGCCGTCGTGGGAGGCGGCCTGCCCGCGATCACGGGTGCAGCCCTCGCCTTCAAGCTGCGCAAGGAGCCCCGCGTTGCGGTCGCGTTCTTCGGTGACGGCGCCACGAACATCGGCACCTTCCACGAGTCGTTGAACCTCGCCCAGCTCTGGCGCGTGCCGACTCTCTTCGTGTGCGAGAACAACCACTATGCGGAATCGACCCCGGCCGCTCAACAGCTTCCGATCCAGGATCTGGAGCAGCGCGCCGTCGCGTTCGGGATGACGTCGATGAAGGTCGACGGCCAGGACGTCGAGGCGGTCTACAAGGCGACGAAGAAGGCTCTCGAGCACGCGCGCGAGGGCAAGGGCCCCGTTTTTCTCCTCTGCGAGACCTTTCGCCTCACCGGCCACTACGTCGGCGACCCGCAGGTCTACCGGCCGAAGGAGGAGGTCCGCGAGGTTCGCGCCACCCAGGACCCGCTGCCGAAGCTCCGCGAGAAGCTGGAGCTCTCCGACGAAGACTGGGACGAGCTTGACCGCGAGGTGACCGAGCTCGTCGAGGGCTCCGTCGAGTTCGCCAAGAGCGGCACAGATCCGAAGCCGGAAGACGCCCTGAAGAACGTCTATGCCTGAGACGACCTACCGCGAGGCGATCCGCGACTCGATGAGCGAGGCGATGCGCCGCGACGAGGACGTCTTCATCATGGGCGAGGACATCGCGGAGATGGGTGGCTCGATGGGCGTCACCCAGGGGATGCTCGACGAGTTCGGGCCCGACCGGGTGCGGAACACGCCGATCTCCGAAATGGCCATCGTCGGCGCAGGAATCGGTGCCGCCATGCAAGGCATGCGCCCGATCGTCGAGATCATGTACCAGGATTTCACGACCCTCGCGATGGAGCAGCTCGTGAGCCAGGCGGCGAAGCACCGCTACATGTCGGGCGGACAGCTCTCCGTGCCGCTGACGGTTCGAACTCAGGGCGGCGCCGGGTGGTCACCAGGCGCGCAGCACGCGCAGCAGCTCGAGGCCTGGTTCGTCCACGTGCCCGGCTTGAAGGTGGTCTTCCCCTCGACCCCCGCGGATGCCCAGGGGCTCCTCTGGTCCTCGATCTACGACGAGAACCCGGTCATGTTCTTCGAGCACCGGACGCTCTACCCGATCAAGGGGGAGGTGCCCGACGAGATCGAGCCGATCGAGCTCGGAAAGGCGTGCATCCACCGTGAGGAC
>DASQGA010000151.1:0-2805 GCA_035632855.1 Gaiellaceae bacterium
AGCCCGGGAGCTGCTCGAGCGCCACGACGTCCACACGGTCGAGTGCATGTTCGCCGACACGTGGGGCATCCCCCGTGGCAAGCGCCAGCCGACGAGCCACTTCCTCAAGGTGGCGGCCGGGTCCGGCTTCGCTATGGCCAACGTCGCCTTCACGTGGGACATGCACGGCGTCATCTTCCCGACGTCGTACGTGAACGACGCGACCGGTTACCCGGACCTGCACGTCGTGCCCGACCTCTCGACGCTTCGCCTGGCCGGCTGGAACGAGGGAACCGCCTACTGCATCTGTGACACGGTCGAACCGACCACCGAGCCCGTCCCGCTCGACGGGCGCTTCATCCTCCGTCGCGCCGTCGAGCGCTTGCGCAAGGTCGGGTACGAGCCGCTCGCGGCGACCGAGCTCGAGTTTCACCTCTGCACGCCCGACTGGGAGCCGTTCTACCGCGGCGCGCACTGCTACTCGATCGCCAAGGGCGCCGACGTCGAGCCCGTGGTCGGCGACATCCGCCGCGTCCTCCAGGCCTCCGGCATTCCCATCGAGGGCTGCAACGTCGAGTACGGCCCAGCGCAGGTCGAGGTGAACCTCGGCTACGGCGCCCCCGTCGAGATGGGCGATGCGACCATGGTGTTCAAGTACGTCGTCAAGCGGACGGCCGTGGCGCACGGGCTCAGGGCCACGTTCATGCCGAAGCCGTTCGCCACGGAGGCCGGAAACGGCCTTCACGTCAACCAGAGCCTACTCGGCTCTGACGGCCGGAACGCGTTCGCGGTCGTCGACGACGAGCCTCCCCTCCGGTCGCTCGTGATGCGCCGGTACCTGACCGGCCTGCTCGCCCACCAGGTCGAGCTTCAGGCGATCAGCTGCCCGACGGTCAACGCCTACAAGCGCATTGAGGACTACTCGTTCGCGCCGACACAGGTGTGCTGGGGCCTCGACAACCGGCTCGTGGCGATCCGCTCCGTCGTCGACCACGGCGAGGCGACACGTCTGGAGGCGCGCTGGGCATCCGCCGACGCGAACCCATACCTCGTCCTCGCCGGCTGCCTCGCGGCGGGCGCCGACGGCCTCGAGCAGGACCTCGAGCTCCCACCGATGGTGACCGGCGACCCGCACGTGGACGAGTCGCTCCGCCGCGTTCCGACGAGCCTCGCGGACGCCGTCACCGAGCTCGAGGCGAGCGAGTTCGCCCGCCGTGTCTACGGCGAGACGTTCGTCGACGTCTACCTCACCATGTTGCGCCACGAGCTCGAGGTTTTCGGCCGGCACGTCACCGACTGGGAGCGCGACCGCTACCGCGAGGTCATGTAGCGAGGAGATCGGCGACCACACGCTCGATCTGGGCTGTCTCGCTCGGCCCGATCCCCCAGCCGTAGTGCCCCCAGACGCTCTCGACGACTTGGAGCCGGCTCCCGCCGATCAGCCGTTGCTCGGCCTCGCAGTCGGCGACTGGGAACCAGGCGTCGTGCGAGAAGGGAGCGACGACGGTCCGGGCTGTGATCCGGCCGAGCGCCTCGGGGAGGCCGGCGCCCGTCTGGCGTGAGACGTCGGCGCGACGCCACTTGCCGAGCTGGCAGAGAAGGTCGGCGGGGTCGCGGGACGCGTAGTCATCCTCGAAGAGGCGCCGCACCATGTCGTCGACGGAGTCGTAGCCGGCGTCGCGCCACGCCTCCCGCCGGTAGAGCTCCGCGGAAAGGCCCGTCGCTGCCCAGAAGCGGGCATGCTGGCCGGTACCGCCGGTCCGGAGTGCATCCTCCGAGGCGATGACGAGGAGGCCGTTCCCGGAAGTCGTCCTCGCGAGGCCCGCGAACACCGCGAGCCTCTCCACCATCCGGGGGAATCGCACGGCCCACTCGTACGCCTGCTGGGCGCCCATCGAGAAGCCGAGCGCGAGCGCGACGGTCTCGATCCCGAGCTCCTCAGTGACGAGCCGGTGCTGCGCCGCGACGTCGTCCCCGATCGTCAGGTCCGGAAACGGGTTGTGCGTTGTGCTCGGCGAGGTCGAGCTGCCGTTGCCGAGCTGCCCCGGGCAGACCACGAACCAGCGGTGAGAGTCGAGCGCCCGACCCGGCCCGATCCAGGGATCCAGAGAGGCCTGAGTACCCGAGTACATGTGCGGGAACAGGACCGCATTGTCCCGCCCCTCGGAGAGCGTTCCGTGCGTCCGGTACGCCAGGCTGGCACCCGCGAGCGTGCCGCCGAGCTCGAGGCGGAGATCCCCGAGCGCCAGGACGTGGTCTTCGGGCACGCCTCGCCTAGAGGCCGTGGTAGTCGCGCATGTGCGAGCGGACGTGCGGGGGCAACGCATCCGGCGGGTAGTAACGGTCGTAGAAGTCGACGTCGAGGTGAGCGGCCTGGTACCAGACGGTCATGAGGAAGGGGTCGATGGTCGCTGGGAAGCGCCCGTAGGTGTCCCAGATGTAGCGGCAGAGCGCCTTGGTCGCCTCGATCGCCTCCTCGGACGGGCGCGGAACCGCGCGCGCGATCTCCGCCGACCGCCACGGATGCTGCTGCTTCTCGGGCGCCGAGAAGATCCCGGTCGGCCCCCAGCGGAGGCCGAGGACGAAGTCGACCGCGGCGTCCATGTCCGGGTGAAAGGGGGGGCAGGCGCCCTCGAAGATTCCCTCGAGCCCGACGGGGATCTCCTCGCCGGCGCCGACGGGCGCGTCGTCGGGAACCTGGTGGAAGGTGAATCCCAGCGAGCCGCACTGACCTTCGCCGCCGATCCCGTGCCAGTGCTTCTCGCCGCCCATCGTGACCCGGCCCTTGCCGCCCGAGAAGGGGTGCCCGCCGATCCCGAGCGCCTG
>DASQGA010000152.1:0-12811 GCA_035632855.1 Gaiellaceae bacterium
GTCGGCGGCCGCTCGGGCGAGGAGATTCGTCTTCCCCGGCGCCGAGCCCATGCCGAGCACGGCCGTCAGGCCGGCCGCCGCGAACTCGTCGTGCAGCTCGAGCTGCTGCCGCGTCACGTAGAAGAGCCCGCCCAGGTCGACATAGTGCACCCCGGCCCCAAGAGCTCCGCGCATCACGTCAAGATTGAGCCTGTAATCGAGGCAGTTGACGCAGATGTCGGAGCCCTCAAGGCCGGCGCGAACGGACTCGGGGTCGCGGGCGTCGAGAAACTCCTCGCCCGAGAGACGGAAGTCTCTCGGGGCGACAGGAGCCCCCCACTCCTCCAGGAACCGCGCCACGTAGCGACCGATCGTGCCGGCCCCTCCCAGCACCGCGATCACGCGACGTTTCCTCCCGCGCGCGCCGTCTGCGCCTGGTGCGCCTTCACCGCCAGCCAAAGCTCCATGCGCTCTTCGGGATGGTCGGGGTGGCGCCCGGTCTGCTCACGGAGGCGGTCCATGCGGTAGCGAAGGGTGTGGCGATGAACACCGATCTGCTCGGCCGCTTCGCTCCAGCAGCACCCGGTGTCGAGCAGCGCCGTCAGGGAGCTCATGAGCCAGTCATTGTCGGCAGTGGGGCCGAGGACACGGTCGACGAACGCCTCGAGCGCAGCATCCGGAAGGGACAAAAGGAGCTCCAGGGACCCGAGGTCGTGGTAGGACGCCACGGGCGAGGAGACGGCGTCGAGCGCGGCTCGCGCCTCGAGCAGGCTGCGGCCCAGCGCGCGGCCGCGTGACGGGCGGCCGATCCCGACGCGTGCCTGGCCCTCTGACTCGACGATGCTCCGCGCCAGGGCATGGACGTCCTCCTCGGTCGCAGCACCGACAAGGAAGGCTGCCCGGCCAGGCCGTGCGGTCGAGAGGTAGTTGACAGCGCACCGATCGAGCTCCTCGGCGACGTTTCTGCGGAGCTGCTCGCCGGAGACATGCCCGTTTCGAGGAACGGCGAGGAGCGCCGCGTACGTCTGCTCAGGCTCGAGCCCGAAGGCCGCGATCCTGCGACCCACCTCGCGGTCGTCGAGGCGCGAGCTCTCGAGGTCATCGAGCAGGTCGCCGGCGAGCCGAAGCTCTGCGGCGCTCACCGCCCGCCGCCGCGAGAGCTCGAAGGCGAGCGCCGTCTGGCCGTGGTGGAGGACAAGCCGGTCGTACTCGCCGAAGCCGCCCTCGGCTCGGACGGCCTTCAAGGTCGCGGTCTCACCGTGTGCGTTCACCGGCAGCTCGAGCGCGCCCTCGAAAGGGAGGTCGGCACCAGCGTGACGCTCGCCGACGAAGCGTCCGTTCTCGTCCACCAGCGCGAGCGAGCAGTCGAGCTGGGTGCAGACGATCGCGAGGAGCTCCGTGATGCCGCGCCCCTCGAGCACGGCCTCGGCAAGCCGTTCGTGCACTTCGAGAGCCTCCCGGAGCTCTACGAGCTGCTCATTCGCGAGGTTCCTGGCGGCCGCCTTCGTGATCGCCACGAAGGGCACGTCGTAGGGAACGTTCAGGACGGGGAACGACCGGCGGTCCGCCTCCTCGGTCACGGCGGCCGGGACCTCTGGGAAGCCGAACCCGACTCCGAAGCCGAGGCCCGCGATCCCATGCTCGGCGAGCCGCCCGACGTACTGGCGCTGGGCCGCCTCCAGCTCGCCCACACCGAGCCCGGTCGTCAAGAGGAGCTCACCACCCTCGAGAAACTCGGTCGGGTCGGCCAGCTCCGACACGTGCAGCCAGGTGACCTCGTTGCCGAGGCCTTCGTCCCCGGCGGCGATGCCCAGGCCGAGCCCGGGGAGCGTTGCGATGTCCCGGACGGTCAGCAAGTCCCACACTTCGACATGGGGGCCAAACCTACGCCCGGGCAGGCAGGGAAGCAAGCCCCCACCGCCGTCGTGAGGCAGTCCCGTTCTGGACAACGCGTCCACATGCAGCGCGACCCTGGAAACCGTCGCGCTCGCCTGTGAGGACGCTTGGGCTAGCGGCCTTCGAGGACCTTGCCGGCCTTGGCGATCCCGCGCGAGATCATGTAGCCGAATGCGAGGGCAACGGTAGCCGTGACCAACGCGTCAGGGCCGACGGAGTCGCTCGCGAGCGTGATGATCCCGACGACGGCCCACGCGAGCAGGAAGACGAGTAGCTCGCCGTTCAGGACCGGTAGCGGCATCCCGGAGCCGTAGTAGGGCCGGTCATAGCCCGGCGGGGTTGGCTGGGGTGGGGGTGTGGTGGACATGCCTGCTCGTTTCGCCGGGCAGTTCGCGTCTCCTTGTGACGCTACGATGGTCTCGCCTGGTGCAGCTTTTCCACTACCACCTGGTCACGAGCAAAGTCCGGCTGGTCGAGGCGCGCTACATCGGCAAGCTCGGCTTCTCGCTCGTCGGTCGCTATAGCTGGATCGGCGAGAACTCGCACTGGTTCGAGCCGGGCATCTCCTGGGACGATCTCGACTCGAAGGGATTTCGCCTTCGCCTGATCGAGCTCGGCCGCGGGGCCGTCAACGTCGTGATCCAGCCCGGCCACTGGGACCGGCCCCGGGTCGACCATCTCGGCATCGCCGTGGACGAGGCTGGGTACGCCTCTGCGCTCGAGCGGGCGATCGAGCTCGAGTTGAAGATCCAGGATCACCCGGGCAAGCGAACGTTCATCGCGACCGAAGCGGGCTACCGGCTCGAGGTACATCCACCGCGCGACTGGATCGAGGAGGCGCTCGAGCAGGCCGACGATCTGAGGCTCAGCGAGCTCCACCTACGGGCCGAGGATCCGCACGACAAGGCCCGTGCCATCGCCGAGATCTTCGAGCTCGAGCCGCTCGGCTCCGACGTCGCGATCGGAGACACGATTGTCCGCTTCCTGCCCGGAGGCCCGGATGGTCGTCCCGAGCTCGCTGCCGAGGTGCTTTCGTGACCGCGAGCTACGAACAGGCGGGGGTATCGCTTGCGAAGGCCCACGACATCGTGGAGCGCATCCGCGCCGCGGTCGACTCCACTCTCAGCGATCGGGTCGTAGGAGGCCTGGGCGGTTTCGCGGGTCTCTTCCGGCTCGACGACGTGCGCCTGCTCGCCGCCACCACCGACGGGGTCGGCACGAAGCTGATCCTCGCCCGGCGGGCTGGCCGGCTCCACGGGGCGGGGAGGGACCTGGCGGCCCACTGCGTAAACGACGTCCTCACGACCGGTGCCGAGCCGCTCTTCTTCCTGGACTACGTGGCCGCCGGGAGTCTCGATCTCGACGAGGTCGCAGAGCTCGTCGAGGGGGCCGCCTCCGTCTGCAGGGAAGCCGGGTGCGCGATCATCGGCGGCGAGACGGCCGAGCTTCCGGGCATCTACCGGGAGGGCGAGCTCGACTTCGCCGGCACCTGCATCGGCCTCGTCCGCCACGACGATCTCGTCGACGGCTCGCGGTGCGAAGCGGGGGACCTCGTCCTCGGGCTGCCGTCTAGCGGTCTGCACGCCAACGGGTTCACGCTCGTCCGCAAGGTGCTCGGAGGGGGTGCGTTCGACCCCGACCTCGTGCTCCTGCCCACGCGGCTCTACCTGGACGACATCCGCCGCCTGCGCACGTCCACCGACGTCCGCGGGCTCGCCCACATCACCGGCGGCGGAATCCCGGGGAACCTGGCGCGCGTGCTTCCCCCTGGCCTGCGGGCCCGGATCGACCCCGCGAGCTGGGAGCGGCATCCGGTCTACGCGTGGCTGGACGAGCTGGGGATCGCCGAGGACGAGCAGCGTCGTGTCTTCAACCTGGGAGTCGGCTTCTGCGCCGTCGTTCCCCCGGGCGACGCGGACGATGCTGGGTTCCCTGTGATCGGCCGGCTCGAGGAGGGCGACGGCGGCGTGATCTGGGCAGACCGGGCGTGATCGGCGTCCTCGCCTCGGGCCGGGGCACGAACCTCCAGGCCCTGCTCGACCAGGATCTCCCCGTGCAAGCGGTCGCCTCGAACGTCGAAGGGGCGCCGGCGCTCGGGCGCGCGGCAGCGCGAGGCATCCCGTCGGCCGCCTTCCCACTGGCCGGCTACGACTCGCGCCGCGACCGAGATGAGAACATGGCGGCGTGGCTGGCGGACAACGGTGTCGAGCTGGTCGTCTGTGCGGGCTACATGCACCTCCTGACCGAGCCGTTCCTCGGCCGTTTTCCCTGCCTGAATGTGCATCCGTCTCTCCTGCCTGACTTCCCGGGTGCGCACGCCGTGGAGGACGCCCTCGCCGCGGCGGCCACCGAGACTGGGGTCACCGTTCACTTCCTGGACGAGGGCGTGGACACGGGCCCGGTGATCGCCCAGGAAGCCGTGCCGATCTACCCGGACGACACGCCGGAATCGCTCCACGTTCGCCTCCAGGAGGTCGAGCACCGGCTCCTCCCTGAAACGGTGCGGAGCTATCTGGCCGGCGCTCTACGCTCTCCGCTGTAGATGGCCGAGAACCTGGAGCGCGCGCTCGTCTCAGTCTTTGACAAGACCGGCCTCGACGAATTCGCGCTGGGCCTCCACGAACTTGGCATCGAGATCGTGGCAAGTGGGGGCACGGCGGCGTTCATCTCGGACCTCGATATCCCTGTCACTCGCGTCGAGGAGCTGACGGACGTCCCGGAGATGCTCGGCGGGCGAGTGAAGACCCTCCACCCTCGCATTCACGCCGCCATCCTGGCCCGCCGCGACGTTCCCGAGGACTTGAAGGCGCTTCGCGAGCACGACATCAAGCCCTTCGACCTCGTCTGCGTCAACCTCTATCCGTTCCAGCGCGTGACGGCCAAGCGAAACGTGCGCGAGGAGGAGGCCGTCGAGATGATCGACGTCGGCGGCCCCGCGATGCTCCGGGCGGCCGCGAAGAACTTCGTTCACGTCGCGCCGGTGTGCGAGCTCGGCCAGTACGAGAGCATCCTCGCCGAGCTCCGGAGAACGGGCGCACTCGATCTCGAGACGCGTCGGGAGCTGGCAGCGGAGGCGTTCTCCTACACGGCCGCCTACGAGGCGGCGATCGCGAACTGGTTCTCGGACCGGGAGAGCTTTCCGGACCGGCTCCTGCTCCCGCTCGAGAAGCAGGCCGAGCTGCCCTACGGCGAGAACCCGCACCAGCGGGGCGGGTACTACTCCGAGGCCGGAGCCCGGCGGCACCTCCTCTCGCGCGTCGAACAGCTCTCGGGCAGCAAGCTCTCGTTCAACAACCTGAACGACCTCGACGCGGCGCGCTCGACCCTGCGCGAGTTCACGGTGCCGGCCGTGGTGATCGTCAAGCACGCAAATCCGTGCGGCTGTGCCCTCGCCTCCGGCATCGAGCAGGCGTACGAACTCGCGCTGGCGGCGGATCCCGTCTCGGCCTACGGCGGCGTCGTCGCGCTCAACCGGCGGGTGGAGAAGCTGCTGGCCCAGCGGCTCGCAGAGCAGTTCGTGGAGGTGCTGATCGCTCCCGCCTATTCCGACGACGCGCTCGGGACGCTGCGAGCGAAGGCCTCGCTCCGGATCCTGGAGGACGGGGAGCGCCGTGCCGGTACTCCCGGCGAGCGCGACTACCGGCGTGTTCTCGGCGGCATGCTCGTCCAGGATGCCGACGCGGAACTGGACGATCGCGAGGGCATGAAGGTCGTGACGGTCGGCGCCCCGAGCGAGACAGGGTGGGGCGATCTGATCTTCGCGTGGCGGGTCGCCAAGCACCTTTCGTCGAACGCGATCGTGATCGCGAAGGAACTCCAGACTGTCGGCATCGGTGGCGGCCAGACGAGTCGCGTCGACGCCGTTCGGCTGGCGATTGAGAAGGCCCGTGACCGCGGGCACGACCTGACCGGAGCTGCGCTTGCCTCGGACGCGTTCTTCCCCTTCGCGGACGGAGCCAGCCTGGCCCTCGATGCCGGCGTTACGGGAATCATCCAGCCGGGCGGCTCGAAGCGCGACTCTGAAGTGGCCGAGGCGGTCGAGCAGGCAGGCGCGACGATGGTCTTCACGTCCCGCCGCCACTTTCGCCACTGACCGAGCCCGATGCAGGCGAGCGAGGCCTGCCCTCCCACCTACAATCCGCCTGTGGCCAGGGAGTACCCGACCGTGCTCGACCTCGTCGGCCGGACGCCACTCGTGCGCTTGCAACGACTCTCGCGCGGAGTCGAGCCGACACTCCTTGCCAAGCTCGAGTACATGAATCCCGGCGGGAGCGTCAAGGACCGGATCGGCCTGCGGATGATCGAGCAGGCCGAGCGGGACGGCAAGCTCCGGCCCGGCGGGACAATCGTCGAGCCGACGAGCGGTAACACGGGTGTGGGCCTCGCGATCGCCGCGGCGCTCAGGGGCTATCGCTGCGTCTTCGTCATGCCCGACAAGATCGCCGAGGAGAAGCGGGCGCTCCTGCGTGCCTATGGGGCCGAGGTCGTCATCTGTCCGACCGCCGTCGAGCCCGAGTCGCCAGAGAGCTACTACTCCGTCTCCGACCGTCTCGCAGAGGAGATTCCGGGCGCATACAAGCCCGACCAGTACTCGAATCTGGCGAATCCCGAGGCCCACTACGACACGACGGGCCCCGAGCTCTGGGAGCAGACGGGTGGCGAGATCGACGCGATCGTGTTCTCCGTCGGTACGGGCGGCACGATCAGCGGGACGGCTCGGTACCTGAAGGAGCAGAAGCCCGACCTCCTCGTCGTCGGCGCCGATCCAGAAGGCTCGATCTACTCGAACCCCGAGGACGTCCACCCGTACCTCGTGGAAGGCATCGGCGAGGACTTCTGGCCGGGGACGTACGATCCGTCGCTCGTCGACGAGTACGTCACCGTGTCCGACCGGGACTCGTTCCGGACCGCCCGGCGCCTGGCACGCGAGGAGGGAATGCTGGTCGGCGGCTCCGGCGGCACCGCCGTCTGGGCCATGCTGGAGGTAGCACGTCGCTTCGGGCCGGACGCAACGATCGTGACGCTGATCCCCGACAGCGGCCGCGGCTATCTCTCGAAGGTCTATGACGACAATTGGCTCCTCGAGCACGGATTCCTGGAGCGTGTCAGCGCCCAGCCAACGATCGAGGAAGTGCTGGCGTTCAAGCAGGGGGAGGAGCCGCGACTGCCGGAGCTCGTGCTGATCGAATCCCACGAGAACGTCGGACAGGCCATCGAGCTGATGCAGCGCTACGGCATCTCCCAGATCCCGGTCGTCCGCCACGAGCCGGCCGAGTCCCTCGCAGACATCGTCGGCTCGATCCGAGAGCGCGGGCTGCTCGAACGTGTCTTCCTGAACGAGGGCGCCATGACCGATGACGTTGCCGGCGCGATGGAACCACCTCTGCCCGCCGTCGAGATCAGAGACACCGTCGATACCGTCTTCGCCGACCTGTCGAGCGGAAGCCCGGCAGTCGTCGTCGCACGGGAAGGGCGTCCGGCAGGCGTCCTCACCAGGGCCGACCTCCTCGAGTACCTGGCGCACGAGCGGCGGAACGGGTAGAGGGTTGATGTGAATTTCGGCCGTCGTCGGGGGCGCTCCACACCAAGCTGGGCACCGCGGCCGGTCGCGGCGCGTAGCAGCGCTACGTGTCGGGAGCGGACGTGCTGAGCCAGCGCCGTGTCTGGGGCGTCATCCGGCCCGGCCGAACTTTCGCATCGAGCCTCTTCTAGCACGAGGTACGATCGAGCGATGGACTTCGAGACCCGAGCCATCCACGACGGGCAGGAGCCGGATCCGGCCACTGGCGCCGTGATCGTCCCGATCTTCCAGACCTCCACCTACGTCCAGGAGGAGGCCGGGAAGACCAAGGGCTACGAGTACTCGCGCACCGGCAACCCGACCAGGGCGGCCCTCGAGACCTGCCTTGCATCGCTCGAGTCCGCCGACCACGGCTTCGCGTTCGCGTCCGGCATGGCCGCGACGACGACCGTGTTCCACCTGCTTTCGCCGGGCGACCGCGTCGTCTGCGTCAACGACGTCTACGGCGGGACCTATCGAGTCTTCACCAAGGTCTACGAGCCGAAGGGGTACCACTTCGAGTTCGTCTCGGCGGAGGACGCAAGCGAGCGGCTGGCCGACTCCCTCGACGAGCGCACGCGGATGGTGTGGGTCGAGACGCCTACCAACCCCCTCATGAGCATCGTCGACCTCCGGGCCGTCGCGGGCGCGACGCACGCCGCCGGCGCCTTTCTGGTCGTGGACAACACGTTCGCGACGCCCTATCTGCAGCGTCCCCTCGAGCTCGGCGCCGACGTCGTCGTCCATTCGACGACGAAATACCTCGGCGGACACTCGGACGTCGTGGGTGGGTTCGCGGGCACGAACGACCCGTCGATCGCAGAGCGGCTGGCCTTCCTCCAGAACTCGCTCGGAGCGATTCCGGGGCCCCTCGACTCGTGGCTCGTCCTACGCGGCCTGAAGACCCTCGCGATCAGGATGCGCCAACATTCCGCCAACGCGCAGCGGATTGCCGAGCACCTGGAAATCCATCCGGCTGTCGAGCGGGTTCGCTATCCAGGACTAGAGAGCCACCCGCAACACGACCTCGCGCGCTCCCAGATGGACGGCTTCGGCGGGATGATCTCCTTCGACGTCGCGGGCTCCGGCCAGGACGCGCTCGAGGTCGTTCGCTCGACGTCGATCTGGCAGCTGGCCGAGTCGCTCGGAGGTGTCGAGAGCCTCATCGAGCACCCCGGGGTGATGACGCACGCGAGCCTCTCCGAGTCGCCCTACTCGATCCCGGAGAACCTCGTGCGGTTGTCGGTGGGGATCGAATCGGTCGACGACCTGATCGCCGACCTCGACGCCGCCCTCGCACGGGTCCGAGTCGGAGCCCGCTCGGCCTGAAGTCGGGAGCCCGGGGCGGGTGCACCCAGCCTCCTCCCTCTTTCGACTTGGATGGTTGATCGACAATTACCACACCCTCGGATGGCGGCCCAGACACGGCGCCAGGGCGCACCCTCGCCCTTGTCAAAGCTTCTAGCCTTGCCTGCGGGCGGATGGCGCGCCCTGGCTTGGTCTGACCCGTCCCCGCGGGCATGGCAATTACCGACCAACCATCTAGTCTGCAAGCGCGCGCCGATGGTGCCCCGGGTGCACCGAAAGACGCGCGAGACGTGCCGGGATTCGAACAGCGTCAGGGAGCGACGAGCTCCGGGTCCGGCCTGTCTCGTCCGCCGGTGACCGCCTCGTACGCGGCGACGTAGTCGGCCACCATCCGGCGCGCCGAGAACTTCTCTTCGACGTAGCGCCGACAGTCCGCCGGATCGAGCTTCTCGGCCTCGGCGAGCGCTTCCACCATTTCGGCGTGGTGGTCCACGGTGATGCCGCCGCGCCCCTCGGCCACCACCTCGGGCACGGCGCCGCGCCTGGTGCAGATCACGGGCGTCCCGCACGCCATCGACTCGATCATGACGAGCCCGAAGGGTTCCTCCCATTCGATCGGGAAGAGCGTCGCCCGCGCGGCCTGGAGCAACTCGAGCTTCTCAGGCTGGCTTACCTCACCGAGGTACTCGACGTCATCCCTGAGCTCAGGTGCGACGTACTCGTCGAAGTACTGGCGCTCGGCCACGTCTTGCTTTTTCCCCGCAAGCTTCAGCGGCAGCCCGGCGGCGCGCGCAACCTCGATCGCCCTGTGCGCCCCCTTCTCAGTGCACATGCGTCCGAGGAAGAGAAGGTAGCCCCCATCGTGGTCGCCGATCGAGTACGCGTCGAGGTCGAGTGCGTTCGGGCAGTTCGCGAGCCACGGAAGATCGGGCTTCGGACTACGCTGGTTCATCGAGATCGAGATGAGGTTAAGACGGTGGGAGGCGTTCGCAAGAAGCTGGTAGATCACTCCTGGCTCTCCGCCCAGCGGGCCGTGCACTGTGTGGACCACCGGCGTGTCTGTCGCGCAGCCGACCGCCGCGGCCAAGGGGCCGGAGTGATCATTGATCACGTCGAAGTCGTCCGCTCGCTCGAGGCAGGTCAGCGCGTGAAGAAGGTCGGCCGAAGCCGTCCCGATCCGGCTCGAGGGCGCCTCCGCGAAGGCCGAGACGAGCTTCGCTGGGCTCTTGGAATCGCCCGAGGCGAACAGCGTGACCTCGTGGCCAGCCTCGACCAGCCCGTCGGCGAGTAGCGACACGATCGCCTCGATGCCTCCGTAACGAGCCGGAGGGACGGGAAACCAGGCGGGACTCAGGATTGCGATTCGGATCGCGCGCCTCCCTCTTCCCCCCAGACGGCTATTTCGTCGTTCTCGAGCGAAGCATGCCAGACGCTGTCAAAAGCGCGGATTCCGGAGAGTCGGATCCTTTTCGCCCATTCGGGCACCGGCTCCGATCGCACGCTCCGAAGCTCTCGCCGTTCGCGGTTGGGCTCGAGGCCCAGGAGCACCTGGAGCAGGAGGATGGGCGTGCCCGCGGCCCAGGCCTGCGGCCGCGCTGCGGTCGGGTAGGCGATCGGGAACGGCGTCTCAGACCGGGGGAAGCCGGCGAAGACCTCGGGTAGCTGGTAGTCGAAGTAGGCCGCCGCCTCCGTCATCCGGCGCACGATCCGGTCGGCCTCGCCCCGGTGTCCGCACCGTGCCAGGCCGAGAGCGATCAACGAATTGTCGTGCGGCCAGACGGTGCCGTTGTGGTACGCCATGGGGCTGTAGCCGGCGTCGGCAGTCGACATCGTTCGAACGCCCCAGCCGGACCAGAGCTCCTCCTGCATGAGCCGGTCTGCGATGGCGGCCACCCGCTCCTCGGGGACGATGCCGCTCCAGAGGAGATGGCCGACGTTCGACGCCAGCGAGTCCACACGCTGCTTGCGGCCGTCGAGCGCGAGCGCGTAGTAGCCGCCTCTCCCCGCGCACCAAAACGCCTCGTGGAAGCGGCGCCGGAGGTCGGCCGCCTCACGCTCGAGGCGGATCGCCAGCTCGTCGTCGCCCCAGGCGATGCGGGCGATCTCGGCCAGGCGAAGCTTCGCGTCATAGACGTAGCCCTGGACCTCGCAGGGCGCAATCGGAGGATCCGCCTGGCGCCCGTCGGCGAAGAGCTGTGAGTTTCCGGAGTCCTTCCACGATTGGTTGTCGAGCCCGTGCGGCGCCCGCCGCTGGTACTCCACGAAGCCGTCGCCGTCGGCATCCCCGTAACGGTCGATCCACTCGAGCGCCCGAAGCGCCGGCTCGCGAAAGCGCTCGGTCAGCTCGACATCGTCGGTCCAACGCCAGACTTCGGACAGGAGCACGAGAAAGAGCGGCGTCGCATCCACCGTGCCGTAGTACCGCGAGAACCAGTTGGTCGCAGCCCGGCCCTCGCGCACCTCGTGGACGATCTTTCCAGGCTCGGCATCCGTGTCCGGATCGTCCTCGGTCGCCTGGAGGTCGACGAGCACGGCCAGCGCGCTCTCGGCCAGCTCGGGGCCGAACAGGAGCGTCTGTAGGCACGTGATGATGGTGTCTCGCCCGAACACCGTCATGAACCAGGGCATCCCCGCCGCCGGGAGCTGGCCCACGAGCCCGCGCCGGTGGCCCATGCGGAGCGACGCGAGGTCCGCAACCGACCGCTCATACGTCCTCGCCACCGCCGGCCACGAGGCATCGAGCTGAGGAACGCGGATCTGCCAGGCTGCAAGCGACGCCTTCACACGCGCGCGCTCCTGGCCGAACTGCAGCTCGGCCAGACGGGGGCCGGTGGCTCCTCCGGTGGCGTCCGCGAGAACGTCGAGGCGGAGCCTCCACTCCCCACCGGGATCGAGGGCGATCCGGTAGCGGACACAACCTCCGTCGATCTCGCCCCGCTCCGAAAGGAACACCTGCGTCGTGCCGTCGAAGCCGTCGGCGCCCCTGAGCACGAAGCCGTTCCGTTCCTCCTCGTAGTGCGCCTCGACCGGTTGTGGGAGAGGCCTGGCGTGCTGGGGATCTCCCATCGTGAAGTCGTGCTCCTTGACGGTGAGGATATCCGCGAAGTCCGCCCCGACTTCGAGCCCGATTTCGAGCTCGAGCCGGCGGCGGGCATGGTTTCGCACGATCACGTGATCCTGCATCCCGTCCCCGACGAAGCGTTCCCGCGCGATCGAGACCTCGTCCTGCCCCAGGTCCCCGACAATCGGATTCCGGAGGTAGAACGCGGCCGAGTAGTACTCGACCTTTCCCGACGTGAGCAAGAGCGGCCTCGCCCCGTTGACGGTCAGGATCAGGCGAGAGAGGAAGCGCGTGTCCGACGCGAAGAGGCCCATGCTCGGGCCGTCGACGTCACCGCTGTCGTCGCAGACGCAGAACGTCGACCCTTCGAGGATCGTGAGCGGCATTCAGATGGTTGATCGGTAATTGGCCATCTAGATGGTTGGTCGGTGATTGGCGTGTCGATCAACCATCTAGCGCCGGACGATGGCGTCCTGGCTCGCCTGTTGGAGCGGCTTCACCACCATCTCGTCGACGACCATGTACCGCGGGCGGGTCACCACCCACAGGATGCATTCGGCAATGTCGTCTGGCGTCAAGTAGTCGACTCCAGAGTAGACCGAGTCTTTCTTTTCGGCATCGCCGCCGAAGCGCACGTCAGAGAACTCGGTGTCCCCGACCATGCCCGGGTCGACCGTGGAGACCTTGATCCTGCCGACGAGCTCCTTCCGCATGACCTCGGTGAGTGCCCTGACAGCCGTCTTCGAACCCACGTAGAGACCGCCCAGCGGGTAGGACTCATGCCCGGCCCAGGAGCCCAGGTTGACGACATGACCGGTCCGGTCCTCCATGTGCGGGAGAACGAGCCGCGTCATCCGGACGAGCCCGAGGACATTGGTCTCGAGCATCGTGCGGTCGTCCTCGTCGTTGCCGTCTTCGATCGTGACCCGTCCGAGCGCGAGCCCGGCGTTGTTCACGAGGATGTCGATCCGCCCGAGCACAGACGCCGCCTGCTGAACGAAGGCGGC
>DASQGA010000153.1:0-9678 GCA_035632855.1 Gaiellaceae bacterium
ACGAGCGCTGGCCGTCGGGCCGCGCTGCTCGCCCCGAGGCGGCGTCCTCCGTCGCACCGATAGCGCTGCTATCGGCACTCCCTGCGTCCTTGCCTCGGAACGACCATCGCACCCCGACGACGAGCGACGTTCCACCAGTCCCTCCTTAAATCAGCTCGGAGAGCGGTCGCGTGTTGACTGCGTCGGCACGAGCAGCGCCGCCCCGGCGTGCCGTGGCGACTGCGAGCTCCATGTTCCCGAGCCCTGCGACCGAGTGCGCGTCGGTCGAGACTACGATCCGGACACCGGCGGCGGTTGCACGCCTCACGTTCTCCCCGTTCAGGTCGAGCCGGTCCGGGAGGCCGTTTACTTCGAGCGCGGTTCCCGTCTCGAGGGCGGCTGCAAAGACCTCGTCCAGGTCGAGCGCATTCGGAGGCCGGTGGTTGATGAGACGGCCCGTCGGATGGCTGAGCGCCGAGGTGAAGGGGTTTCGCACGGCGTCGACGACCTGCCGCGTCAGCTCGCGCCGTGGTCGGCGCTGACCTGCGTGCAGGCTTGCCATCACCCACTCGAGCTCTGAGAGGACGTCGTCTGGGAGGTCGAGCGACCCATCGGGGAGGATGTCGCACTCGGCGCCGCGGAGGATGCGGAAGGGAGCAAGCTCCTCGTTTGCGGCCCCGATCTCCTCGCCCTGCCGGCGGATCGCGTCGGCGTCCAGGCCGGGAACGACCCGAACCGCGAGCGTGTGGTCGCAGATGGCGAGGTACTCGTAGCCACGATCGCGCGCGGCCGCTCCCATCTCGAGGACGCTGGCGCGGCCGTCCGACCACGTCGTGTGGCAGTGCAGGTCTCCGCGGATGTCGGAGAGCTCCAACAGCACGGGCGGCTCGCCCGAGAACGGTGCTTCCCGAAGTTCCGGCGGGCAGAAGGGAAGCCCGAGTCTCTCGTAGACGTTGGCTTCGTCGGGTGCAGCGGGAAGCGGTTCGAGGGCGTCAACGTAAGCCTTCGACCCGGTGGCGCGGAGAAGCTCGGTCCCGAAGCGCTCCGGGGCAGCGACCACGAGCTCGATCGGGATCCCGTCGACCGTGACGCCGAGCGCGCCCCGATCGGTCCGTTCCACGATCGCAACGATGGAGGGATGTTGTTCGAAGCGTGCCGTGACGGCCGCCTTGTCGTCACCTGCGCAGACCACTGCGAGCCGCTCGGACGCGTCGCGCCAGCGCCGCGGGTCGCCCGTCGCGGTGCCGCCGAGCGCCCCGGCCACCGCCTCGACGAGCGGACGGCTGCGGTTCAGAAGCAGGCTCCTGGGCGGGCTCGCTTCAGGGCTTCGCTCGAGTCCCCTGAGGATCCGCTCCGCCGTCTTCGGTCCGATGCCGGGCACCTCGGTGAGCCGGCCCGCACGCGCTGCGTCGCGAAGCTCCTCCGTCGTGCGGATTCCCAGCACCCAGCCGATCTCCGCGGCTCGCTGGGGGCTCAGGCCGACCAGCCGTCCGAGGCCGACGAGCTGCGGCGAGACAGTGCGCTCGAGCTCTGCGAGCTCGGCTATCCTGCCCGTCTGGACGAGCTCCCGGAGCTTCGCCTCGATGCCGCGCCCTATGCCCTGGAGCTCGCGAGCCCGGCCTGAGCGGACGAGACCGGCGACCGGCACCGGGGTCGCCCTCACGAGAGCAGCCGCCCGGCGGTACGCTCGCACGCCATACGGGTTCGCCCCGGACAGGTCGAGAAGGGCCGCGAATGCCTCGAGTCGATCGGCGAGCTCCGGGTTATCGAGGTCTCGAGGAGGGTTGTACGGTGCCGCCCGAGTCACCCGACCGAGTGATACGGCGGGCCCGTTCGGTTGACATGCTGCAACTGGACGCCTTCCATGGAAGAACCTGCCGTCGCGACACCCACTGGCGACCCTGCCCGGCCGCTCCGTTTTCCCCGCGCAGGTGGCCGGAGCACGGGCAAACACCCGCCTTCGTTGACTCTCGCCGCGCCTCCGGATGAGCAGGAGGACGCGCTCGTTACATCCTACCGCCGCCTTTCCGACGTCTTTCACGATCTCCTGTCGGAGCAGAGCCTCGACGCCCTACTCGACCGCATTTTCGACGCGGTAAGCGACCTGGTTCCGTGCGACACGCTCACGATCTACCAGGCGGACGAAGTGCGGCGCCTGCTCGTGCCCCTGACCGCCCGAGACTGCTGGGCGGAGGAGATCATGGACTCCAATCTCCCGTTCGGCCAGGGCATCACCGGCTGGGCGGTCGAGAACGGTGAGCCGGCCTTGATCAACCAGGCTCATCTGGATCCGAGGCTCGACGTGGTGCCCGGGACGCCTGCCGACGAGCAGGAGTCCCTCATCGTCGTCCCTCTCGTCAGCCGCGGCGTGATCATGGGTGCCCTGAACGTCTACCGGCTCGGCGAGCACGCGTCGTTCAGCGAGCGTGAGTTCGAGCTCGTGCAGCGCTGCGGCGATGCTGCGGCCCTCGCGCTGGACAACGCTCAGATCCGCGAGCAGCTCGAGCGGCAAGCCCAGACGGACTCTCTGACCGGGCTCTACAACCACCGCTTCTTTCACGAGCGCCTGCGCGCCGAGCTGAACCGCTCGAGCCGCGCGCACGAGTCGCTCGCCGTGGTCATGCTCGACATCGACGACTTCAAGAAGGTGAACGACGTTTTCGGCCACGGCACCGGCGACCAGATCCTCGTCGCTCTCGCGGGCGTGCTCGCTTCGAGCATCCGGACGGCGGACATCGTCTGCAGGATCGGAGGCGAGGAGTTCGCGGTGATCATGCCGGCCTGCACCGCAGCCGACGCCCGTGGGTTCGCCCAGCGAGTGACCCAGCGTCTCGCGACGACGGAATTCGAGGGGGCGGGGCGGATCACCGTCTCGGTCGGCGTGTCGCAGGGGCCGGAGGACGCCATGAACCCTCGCGAGCTGGTCGCCTATGCGGAGACCGCAATGATGACGGCGAAGACGCGCGGGAAGAACGCGGTCGTCCTCTTCGACGAGCTGACCGACGGGCGGCCGGTGGTGCACCAGCCTGGCCGGCAGGACGTTCGCTCGATCGCGCACTTGAAGATGCTGCAGAGCCTCGCCGGAAAGCTCAACCGCCTGAACGACGTGACGCGGATCGGCGAGGTGATCGTCAGCGAGCTTCGAGGCCTGATCGACTACCACGCCTGCCGGGTCTACGTCACCGAGGACGAAGATCTGATTCCGATCGCGTTCGACGGGGACGGTGAGTATCGCGACGAGACCGTCGAGGAGCTCGCGTGCAAGGTGGGGGAGGGCATCACGGGTCGAGTGGCCGAGACCGGCGAGTCGGTCCTCCTTGCGAACGCGCTCGACTGCGAGTTCGCGGTGCAGATTCCGGGGACGGACGACATCGACGAGTCGATCGTCGCCGTGCCGCTCCGTTACGGGGCCCGGACCACGGGTGTGATCCTCCTCTCCAAGCTGGGCACGAGTCAGTTCGACCAGGACGACGTTCGGCTCCTCGAGGTACTCGGCGGTCACGCCTCGGTCGCGCTCGAGAACGCGCGCCTCTACGAGGCACAGCGCCGTGAGGCTGAGAGCGCCAGGGAGAGCGCGGAGATCGCGAACGCCCTGCTCGAGTTCAGCCGCGAGCTCGCGGCGGCCGAGGGTCTCGACGCAGTGCTGGACCGTCTTGTCGGCCTCTCGACCAAGATCCTCGGTTCCTCGCTCACGTCGGTGTGGACGCAGGAGCCCGAGACGGGCGACATCGTCGTCCGCGCGCTCTGGGGCTACGACGATGCCGAGCGGGGCGCGATCGCCGGCCTCAAACTCTCGCCCGAGGTGGCAGCCCACTTCCTCGCCCAGGAGGAGCCGTTCATCTTGACGCCGGATCAAGCCTGGCTCCTGGCCGGGGTCACGAGAGGTCAGGAAGGCCGCCTTTTCGCAGTTGCCCCGATCCAGATCGAGCCGACGCGCAAGGGGTTCCTCGTCTCGGTCGTGACCGAGGCCGGAAGGCCACGTTTCTCGGAGCGGAAGATGCGCCTGCTGGCGGGGGTCGCGCATCAGGCGAAACTCGCAATCACAAACGCGATGAGCTTCGAGAGCCTCGAGCAGACCTTCCTCTCGACGGTGGAGGCCCTGGCGAACGCGCTCGAGGCCAACGACGAGTACACGTCTTCGCACGCACGCGCGATCACCGACATGGCGCTCGAGGTCGGAACGCAGCTTGGCCTCGACCCGAAGTCGCTGAAGCGCCTCGAGCTCGGAGCGCTCTTCCATGACATCGGGAAGATCGGCATTCCGTCCGAGGTGCTCCTGAATCCCGGCCCGCTCAGGCCCGACGAGCGGAAGCTCATCGAGCAGCATCCCGAGCTCGGCGAGCGCATCCTGGCTCCGATCGTGCGCCTCGCCGACGTTCGTCCGATCGTGCGCCATTGCCACGAGCGATTCAACGGATCCGGCTATCCCGACGGGCTCGCGGCCCAGGCTATTCCGCTCGAGTCGCGCATCATCCTCGTTTGCGACGCGTTCCACGCCATGACGACGGACCGGCCCTACCGCAGCCGCCTGCCGCTGGAGGAGGCCTGCAAGCGGCTTCGTGACGGTGTCGGAACGCAGTTCGATCCGGATGTCGTCGGGGTCTTCCTCGACGTCTTGAACGGCAAGCTCAAGGTGGCGTCCCCGCCGCTGTAGGGGTCCGCAGTTGGGCCGACCGCTGGCGACCGACCTTGGACCGGCCGACCGCTCGCCTCACTAGTCTGCGGGCATGGACACCGCCTTTAGCCTGGCGGTCGCCGCCGTGCTCCTCGGGGCCGCCCTCGCGAAGATTCGCGCCCGCCGCGAGTTCATTCGCGGCCTGGAGGCCTACGGTCTCCCCGAGCGCGTCCGTCCGGCCTTCTGGGCGCTCCTCGTCACGGTGGAAGGGACACTCGGGGCGCTCCTCGCCCTCGGCGCCTTCGCCGGGCCGGCCGTGTACGGAGCGATCGCGCTCGGCACTGTCTTTGTGGCGGCGCTCGCGCGGGCGCGTCTCTCGGGGGCGCGGCGGCTCCCGTGCGGTTGCTTCGGCGGCCGCCGCGAGCGTTCGACCTCGTTCCTGCTGGCCCGCGCGGGGCTCTTCACCGCGCTCGCTGGGGCCGCGGCCGCAGCCCAGGCAGGAAAGGTCCCGACGCCCTCCGCGGAAGCCGCCGTGCTCGCATCTCTGGCATTCCTCGCGCTCGCGCTCGTCGGGCTCGGCGTTCTTGTCCTGGCGCTCTTCCGCCAGGTCGGCGTCCTGAGCGCGCGGTTGGCGCCGCAGGGCGCGCTCGAGCTCGCGGAGGAAGGCCCTGAGCTCGGCCGTCCGGCGCCCGAGCTCGACGATCTCGCTCGAACAGGCTCGGCGCTCGTCGCGTTCTTCTCGCCGACCTGTCCGCTCTGCCGGGACCTGGCGCCGGCCGTCGGCGCGCTCCGGAGGGACGGCATTCAGGTCCGGGTCGTCGACGAGGCGGCCGACCAGGAGGCGTTCGACCGGTGGAACGTTCCCGGAAGTCCGTTCGCCGTCCACGTCCTCGACGGCGCCGTGATGGCCAAAGGACTCGTGAATACGCTCGAGCAACTCGACGGGCTCGTCTCGCTCGGTCACGCCAGGAGGCGCGCTGCGGCCTGACGCCGCTCTCGACCGGGCGGCCGAGGCCCTGGCGACCGGGCTTGCAGCCGGCATGACACGGCGGTCGTTTCTCGGGCGGCTTGGTGCCAGCGTGCTCGGAGCCGTGGGGGGAGGGGCCGTCGCCGCCGCCGTCGCACCGGAGGAGGCGGAGGCTTTCCACTTCTGCGGTCACATCTTCACGACCGACTCCTGCCCGTCGCCGTTTCGCCTTCCCCGCATCGACCGCCGGGGCTATCCGCTTCGACCGCGTGACGGGAAGCCGATCGACAATCTGGGCAGGCTCGTGAATCGCAGCGGCTACCCGGTCGACGAGGCAGGAGCCCGGGTGGTCGGCCCGGACGGCAGGCCGCTTCCGAAGGGCCCGCGGACGCGGATCTGCCAGGACTGGGTCCCCGAGCGCTTCCACATCGAAGTCCGGATCCAGGGCTCGTGGTACCGGTGCTGCAACGACCAGATCCGAAAGCTCGTCGACTGCTGCTCCCGCTCGAGGCGGAGGGTCAACGGGGACGCGGCGCTTCGCGGGTACTGCTACGCACCCCGGAACGTGTTCTGCGTCATGTACTACGACACGGGGATCCCGTGCTGATCGAGGCCGCGGTGGTGACGGCCGCCCTCGTCGCCGGGATCTCGGGCGCCTGGTCGCCCTGAGGACTGTCCATGGTCGAGACGATCACTCCCGACGTGTGCGGGAGCAGGAGACGACAAGTGGGGGCACTGCTCTTCTTCGCGCTGGGCGCGATCGTGGCCTCCGCCGGCGTGGGTGCCCTGCTCGGGGTGGCCGGAGCGCGCGTCGGTGCGTGGGCGCTCCCGGTCGCGGCGCTCCTCGCGCTTGTCGGCGCGGCGCGGGAGGGAGGCTTCGCGAGCGTGCCGCTTCCGCAGTCGCGGCGCCAGGTCCCCGAGCCGTGGCGGTTCACGCTGCCGCTTCCGGCCTGGGCGGCGGGCTACGGCGCGGGCCTCGGGCTCGGCTTTCTGACCTACCAGCCGGTGGCGACGTTCTGGGTCGCATGCGCGGCGGCGGTGGCGCTCGGCCGGCCAGTGGCAGGCGCCGTTTGCTTCGCAGCCTACGGAGCCGGTCGATCGCTCCTGCTTCTCCTGCCGCTCAAGCGGGGCTCGGAGGCGACGGCCATCGTCGAGGCGCTCGCCAGCCGGCGACGCGGCGTCCTCCGCGTGAACGCGGTTGCGCTGCTCGCTTGCGCCGCGCTACTGGCCGCTCCCGCTGCCGGCGCCGAGCCCATTCCCCTGGGGCCCGGAAGCCAACTCGATCCGTCCGCGATCGGGCCCGCATTCGCGTACACGCAGCGCGACCTCGCGGTCTTGAGCGTCGTCGTTCGCCCGTCCGTAGGGGACGCGTTGCAATACCCGGGGGGCGAGGCTCCGAGTCTGGACGGCGAGCTGCTCGCCTACCAGGACGCCGCCGGCATCCGGGTCGTGCAGTGGGCGACGGGCGCCGAGGTCGGGCGGGTAGACGGAGCCATCTCGAGGCCCGCCCTCGACTGGCCGTGGCTTGCCTACCGCCGGGAACTTCCTGCCCGGACCCTGCTCGAGCTCAGAGACCTCACGACCGGCGAGGTCAGAAAACTCGGAAGCGTCCCAGCGGGCGCGGATCTGGGGCGCCCGTCGATCGCGGCCGGGCGGGTCGCCTGGCATGCCGCCGGCTCCCGCGGCTCCCGCATCCTGCTCTATGCAATCGCCAGTGGGCGCAAGCAGGTGGTGATGGCGACGACCATCGCTCTTCTCTCGAACCCCTCGCTGAGCTCGACCCGGATCCTCTGGATCAGGCAGCGGCAGGGGATCTCTTCTGCACTCGTCCGCAAGCTTCGGAGGACCCAGGTCCGCATACTCGCGAGGGTCAGCAGCCAGCGCACGTTCTACTGGACGACGGATCTCTATGGGCTGACGGCGTACGTGACGCGCTGGAGCGTGAGCGGCGGCGCCGCACGGATCCTGCGGATCCAGCTCTAGTCTCTCAGCCGACGGGCCCTGGCCTCGTTTGGCGGGATTGACACTGATCGAGTAGGTTCCAGAGCTTGGCGGAAAGGGCCATGGACACGGAGACGAGCGACACCGCGCACCAACGGCAGGAGGAGCCACTGCGGGCTGCTGACGTCGGCAGCCGGGTCGCGGCGATTCTCGCGGCAGCGGAGCGTGCCGCCGACGAGCTCAGGACCGAGGCGAAGCGGGAGGTCTCCGAGCTGCTCGGCCGTGCGGAGTCCGACGCCGCGGCACGGATCAGCGAGCTCACCGCCGAGGCAGAGCGCACCCGCGGCGACGCGGACGACTACGCGTCCGACGTCAGGGTCGCCGTTGACGCATACGCGTCCCAGCATCGCCGCGAGGCAGAGGAGGAGGGACGTCGTGCGGTCGTGGAGGCCGAAGAGCAGGCGCGGGCGATGCGCGAGACGGCCGAGGACATGGCCCGTCAGATCGACGGCGACGCACGCCGCAAGGTCGAGGAGCTCCGGCAGGAGATCAAGCTCCTCGAGGACCGGCGAGAGAGAGCCTTCCAGAGCCTCCGCGACGTCGCTGCCCAGCTCGAGGACGTCTTGGTTCGCCCGCGGGTTGGGGAGCGGGCGGATCACGTCGAGTCGGTCGAGGCTCACTCGGCGCTCGACGAGCGCGCCTAGCACCTCCGCTAGCCTCAGCCTCATGCAGGTGAGCCAACCTTGAGCCGTGCGCTCGAGCGGATTTTGAACGGACCCATTGTCGTCGCGGACGGAGGCACGGGCGCGCTTCTCTCGACTCGGGTGGCGCGCCTGCGCTGCCCCGAAGAGGCGAACCTGAAGGCGCCCGAGACCGTGGTCGGAGTCCACCTCGCTTTCATCCGCGCCGGCGCAGAGCTGATCGAGACCAATACGTTCGGGGCCAACCGGCGGAAGCTGTCCAAGAACCTGCTGGACGACCGCCTCGCAGAGATCGTCGAGAGCGGCGTCAAGCTCGCCCGCGAGGCGCGCGAGGTCGCCGGGACACCGGTCTTGATCGCCGGCTCGATCGGGCCGCTGGGAGATCTCGAGGGGACGAGCGGGGCTGAGGACTCGTTCGAGGTCTTCACCGAGCAAGCGCGGCTGCTCGAGGGACGTGGGGTCGATCTCTACATGGTCGAGACGTTCTTCGACCTGGGCGAGCTCGTGACGGCGATCGAGGCCGTGCAGGGAGTGTCCGCGCTCCCGATCGTCGCCCAGCTCACGTTCGACGAGGACGCCCAGACGCTGGCAGGCGTGTCCGCGGCCCAGGCCGTCGAACGCCTGCAGGGCCTGGGCGTCGCGGCGATCGGGGCCAACTGCGGCCTTGGTCCGCAAGCTGCGCTCGCCGCCCTCTCCGAGATGTCGAGCCTGGTCGGCGACAACGGGCTCATGCTGACCGCGCAGCCGAACGTCGGTCTCCCGAGCCGCTCGGACGGTCGCATCGTCTATCCGAACGCGACGCCGGACTACTTCGCCGAGTTCGCCGCGCAGGCGAGTGCCCTCGGCGCCCGGATCGTGGGCGGCTGCTGCGGCACGATGCCGGCGCAGATCGCGGCGATCCGCCAGGCGGTGGAGGAGGAGAGGCAGCCGCGGGTCTTCTTCGAGGCCTTCGAGCGCGACGTGGCCGTCCCGGTCGTGCGGCGGGCGGAGCGGACGCTTCTCTGCCGCATGCTCGAGGCCGGCGAGTGGGTCGTTTCGGTCGAGCTCGACCCGCCGAAGGGGACGAACATGGAGAACATGCTTCGGGTCTCGGCGACCCTCAGGGACTCCGGCGCCGTCCACGTCGTCGACATCAACGACAACCCCATGGCTCGAGCACGGCTCTCCGCCCTCGTCGCCGCAGCGGCGATCGAGCGCGTCGTCGGGCTGGAGACGATCCCGCACGTGACTCCGCGCGATGCGTCGATCATGGGCCTCCAGTCCCAGCTCCTGGGCGCACACGCGGACGGGATCCGGAACGTCTTGGCAGTCACGGGAGATCCGCCCCACGTGGGCGACTACCCGGGCTCCCACGGCGTCTACGAGGTCGACGCGATCGGGCTCACCGCGATGCTCACGCGTCTGAACGAAGGGGAGGACTACTCGGGCAAGTCGATCGACGCGCCGACCTCGTTCTACATCGGTGTCGCCGTCAA
>DASQGA010000154.1:0-5575 GCA_035632855.1 Gaiellaceae bacterium
AAGAGCGGCTCCGGCGGATCAAAGGCGCGCGATTCCTCGAGCGCGGGCATGAGGTCGTTCGCACCCAGGTAAGCGAGCGCCTCCAGGCTCCAGGGCTCCGTCGCCCGCCTGAATCTGTGCAGGGAGCGGGCGGATCCGTCCACCGGCCGCTCGGCGCGGAGCACGGTCCGGGCCTGGCGGCGCAGGCGGTTCGAGACTGGGTAGCCCTCGAGCGCCGGACCGAAGGCACAGACGAGGGAGAAGCCGGGACTATCGACGCCCTCGGCGCGCCCGAGCCGGTCCAGCGAGCCGCCTAGCGGCGCCAGGAGACCCAAGTCGTCCAGCCGCTTGAAGCCGGCGAGCGAGAGGCGAACGAGCTCACCCAGGATGCGCTCCCCGGCAGGGGTCGCGACAAGCTCCGCGTGAGCTCGCGCCAGGCGCTCTGTCTCCGGATCGAGACGGGCTCCGAGCTCGTCTTCGAGCCTGGCGGCGCGCAGGAGGCGGACCGGATCGTCGACGAAGATCCGGGGCGAGACCGCCCGGAGAACTCGCGCCTCGAGGTCGCTTCGGCCCCCAAGCGGATCGACCGGCTCTCCCCCGGCGAGAGGGATCGCCATCGCGTTGATCGTGAAATCACGTGTTCCGAGATCCGCCTCAATCCCGTCCGGGAGCGGCGTGAAGTCGACCGTTCGGCCGTCGCGGAAGGCCACCCGCCAGGCGCCGTGCCGGTCCGAGAGCGGAAAGACGGCACCTCCTGTGAGCCCCGCGTACGAGCGCGCGGCTTCGGCGGGCGCCGGGCACGCGACGTCGACGTCGACGACGGGTCGGCCGAGCAGCTCGTCACGCACGGCTCCACCGACGAGATAGGCCTCGTCGCCTCCGACCGCCTGGAGGAGCCGCTCATCCATCGACGATCCGCCTCTCTGCGCGCTCGGCTGCCGAGCGGATGCCGCAGGTGACCTCGTAGTTGATCGTCCCGAGCCGCCTAGCGTGCTCCTCCACGAGGATGCCGTTCCCGATCAGCGTCACCTCCGTCCCTTCCGGCTCGTCGCCAAGCTCGACTGCGAGGGCGTCCATCGAGATCGTTCCGACGATCCGGCGGCGGGTGTCGCCCACGAGCACCTCGTTCCCGGTCAGGCCGCGCCGAAAGCCGTCCCCGTAGCCCACCGGCACGAGCCCGATCCGGGCCGTGCCCTCAGCGACGAAACGGCGCCCGTAGCCTGTGCTCTCCCCTGGCGCGAGCTTCTTGACCAGGGCCACGTGGCTCCGCCAGGAGAGCACCGGCTCGAGACCGTGGACCGCAGGGTCGTCGCCGAAGGGCGAGAGGCCGTAGAGAGCCACGCCGCACCGAACGGCGTCGTAGCGGGCCTCAGGGAAGCGCAGGGCGGCGGCACTGTTGGCGACGTGACGAATGACTCCGTCGAAACGTCCGGCCAGAGCCCGGTAGCGCTCGAGCTGTTCCCGCACGAAGCCCTCGTCCTCCTCGTCCGCGGTCGCAAGGTGGCTCATGAGGCCGACGACACCGTCTCGGGGGGCTGCGAGGGCTTCCTCGGGCGACATGCCCCAGCGGCCCATGCCTGTGTCCACCTTTAGATGCACAGGAAGGCCACTCGGAATGTCCGGGCCATGTGCGGTCACCTCGAGGCGGTTGTGCCGCGCCGTGCCGTCCTCCCCCACCTCGAGTGGCCCCATGACGAGGATCCGGGCCGCCGGGTCGAGCCGGCGGAGAGCCTCGCCTTCGGCGACCGTCGCAACGCAGAGAGCGGCCGCACCGGCTTCGAGCGCCGCACCGGCCACGTCCGCCGCCCCGTGCCCATACGCGTCGGCCTTGACGACGGCCCAAAGCTCCGCGTCCCCGGCCGCTTGGCGGAGCCGCCGGACGTTCCGCCGCAGCGCCGCGAGGTCGATGGTGATCTCCGACCGGCGCATGAGGCCGAACGATAATGGCGAAGCAAGGTACGTCCCCCTGGGAGAGCTAGCGGAGGGGCAACCAGTCGGCTTACTTCGAAAGCGCTGGCGAGAGTGCCCCGATCACGTCACGGGCGAGCATGCCTGCAGTCCCGTGGCTCTGCGCGGCCAGGCCGGCGGCGACGCCTCCCGCGACGGCGGCGGCGGCCGCGGCCTCGGTCGGTTTCATCCCCTTGGCCAGGAAGGCAGCCACGATGCCGGTGAGGACGTCTCCGGTCCCCGCCGTTGCGAGGCCAGGGTTGCCGAGGTCGCAGACGAGGACGCCTCGACCCGGCGCGGCGACGAGCGTATCGGCGCCCTTCAGGAGCACGGTCGCGCCGACGTCGTCCGCCCCACCCTGGACGGCGTCCAGGCGGTGCGAAGCAACCCAATCCGACGTCCGGCCGAGCAGGCCGCCCAGCTCGCCCGCATGAGGCGTCAGCACCGTCCCGGCGTCGCGCGAGAAGACCCACTCGAGGTGCCCGGCCAGCGCCCAGAGGCCGTCTGCGTCGAGGACGACGGGCAGGTCGAGACGGTCGAGGAGGATCCGGACGAGCTCGTGCGTCCCCTCGCTCCGCCCGAGGCCGGGGCCGATCGCGACCGCGCCGGCCCGCTTGGCCGCTTCCATGATCGTGTCCGCAGCCGCCGCGGTCATCCGGCCTTCGTCGTCAGCGGGACAGGGGCGCGACATCGCTTCCACGAGCCGCACCTCGAACACGAGGCTGCTGGGCTCGGGCACGCAAACGGTGACGATCCCGGCGCCTGCTCGCATGGCGGCCTCCGCGGTGAGGGACGGCGCCCCCGTGTAGCCGGCCGAGCCACCGACGACGAGGACCGAGCCGGCGGTGTACTTGTTGTCAGTCGGCTTCCGCCGGGGGACGACCGCGAGGATCTCCTCCGTGACCCGCCCGTGCCGGGTCGCGCCGGCGGCGAGCCCGATATCCGCCACCTCGACCTCGCCGACGCGGAACCGCCCCGGCGCGACCGCGAGCCCCACTTTCGGCCCATGGAACGTGATCGTGACCTCAGCCTCCACTGCGGGGCCGGCCACCTCGCCGGTGGAGGCGTCGACGCCCGACGGAACGTCCAGCGAGAGAACCGGGGCTCTGAGCGAGTTGATCTCCTCGATGTGCCGCACGGCGTCCGCCCGCGGGGCGCCGCGGAAGCCTGTTCCGAACAACGCATCCACGACGACGTCGGCGCTTCTGCCGGTCTCGGCGAGCCTGATCCCGAGCTCCTTGATGCGATCCAGGTTCTCGCGAGCGTCTCCCTGCACCTTCGCCTCGGCATCTGCGAGGACGACCTCGACCGCTCGTCCGGCTTCGTGGAGGATCCGGGCGACGACGAACCCGTCGCCTCCATTCGCGCCCGTCCCGCACCACACGGTGAAGCGTTTCGCGTCGGGGAACCGTCGCAACGCCGCCGCAGCGGCGGCGGCGCCCGCCCGCTCCATCAGCTCGAGCGTCGTGCCTTCGTAGGCTGCTTCGGCCGCCCGCATCTCGGCGGCGGTGTAGAGCGGCTCAGTCCACATCGCCGACGACGCAGATCGCTGCAGCGAGCTCCTTCGAGTGGGTCATCGAGAGGTCGATCTCACCCGCTCGCACGCGTTCGGCCCAGTTCTTCGTCCAGCCCGAGAGGCGCACACCGGGCTTCGGCCGGCCCGCGATCTCGATCTCCCGCCACGTGAAGCGGACACCGCAGCCGAGGGCCTTTCCGACCGCCTCCTTGCCGGCGAACCGGGCCGCATAGTGCTGGGCGGGGTGCGGCCGCGAATCGCAGTAGCGCCGCTCCTCCTCCGTGAAGACCCGCTCCCGGAACGCCTGATAGCGGGCGAGCGAGCGCTCGACGCGGGCGATCTCGATCAAGTCGATGCCGATCCTCATGCAGCCTCCGCTAGCCAGGCGGGAAGGGCGGCAATCGAGTCGAGGACGGCATCGGGCTTCTGCGCTGCAGCCGCGAGTGTCTCCTCCCGGAACTTGCCCGTCCGGACGAGCACTGCCCGCATGCCGAGGGCCTTTCCGCCACCGATGTCCGCTTCGATGTCGTCGCCGACCATGACCGCGCCCTCCGGTTCCGCGCCCAGCTCACCGAGAGCAGCCTCGAAGTAGGCGCGCGACGGTTTCCCCACCACCTCGGCCTCGACTCCTGTCACGTACTCGAGACCCGCGACGAACGCACCAGCATCGAGGAGAGGCCCGCGGGAGGTCTGCCACCAGCGGTTCCGGTGCAGGCAGACGAGCCTCGCGCCGCCCTCGAGCTCCCCGAACGCCCGACTCAGATTCGAATAGGAAAAGACGCTCTCGGTCTCCTCGGTCTCGTCAGCGCCGCCAAGCAGCACGACGTCGGCACCCGAGTCGACGAGCGCGGCGTTCTGCTCCAGGTCGGGCCGGATCGCGGCCATGACCAGGGCCAGGATCCGCTGCCCCGCGAGCAGCCTGCCCGCAGCGAGCGGAGTGGTCTCGATCTCGTCCTCCTCGATCGGGACGCCGATCGCGCGGAGCTCCTCCGCCAGACGCGTCCGCGCCCTCGTCGTGTTGTTCGTGACGAAGCGCAGTGCATGACCATCGGCGCGCAGGCGCTCAACGGCCTCGGCCGCGCCGGGAATCGGCTCGCCGGAGAGGTGCAGCACGCCGTCGATGTCGACGAGAATGGCCGCCATCGCAGGCGAGTCTATTCAGGTGACGCCACGGCTAGAGATCCCGCTCGCGGAGGTCGAGCTTCGCACCTCGCGCTCGAGCGGGCCCGGCGGCCAGCACGCACAGAAGACCGAGACGCGGGTGGAGGCCATCTTCGACGTGGAGGCCTCCCAGACCCTCAGCCCCGCGCAGAAGCTTCGACTCCTCGGCAAGCGCGGGCCGGTCGTCCGCGCGGTCGCCCAGGACGAGCGGAGCCAGTGGCGAAACCGGGAGCTGGCGCTCGGGCGCCTGGCGGACGCGATTCGAGACGGTCTCAAGGTTGAGCGCAAGCGGCGCCCGACCAAGCCGGGCGCCGCTGCCCGGGAGCGGCGCCTGGAGGAGAAGCGGCAGCAGGCCTCGCGGAAGCGGCTGCGCCGGCCTCCCGCAGAGGACTAGGACCTCCTAACTCCCTTCCGTGACCTCGTAGATCTCGTCCGCGACGAGTCCGTGCGCCTCGCGATGCACCGTGACCGCAGCCTCGGCGTTCGGGGCCTCCACGAGGCAGAAGATCTTTCCCTGCTTCTCGTCCACCCAGTACTGCTTGTAGTTCACGCCGTGGTCACCCTGATGCTCTAGGTCTTTCGCGTGCGCCCCTCGAACGTCTTCGCATGAGACGCCCCCGTCCATGCTGTGCACGTCCATGAAAAGTGGCAAGCAATCCTCCTCAGTCGGAACGGCACGATCCTAAGACCGATGCCGCCCGGAAGGCAAGGCTTGCCCTACTCGACGGTGACGGTCTTCGCCAGGTTCCGCGGCTGGTCGACGTTCATGCCGCGGATCCGAGCGATCCGGTACGCGAGCAGCTGCAACGGGACGACGGCCAGCGCGGCCTGCAGGAACGGGTGCGAGCGCGGCACGTAGATGACGTCGTCGGCGTGGTGTTGGATGTCCTCGTTCCCGTCCGTCGCGATGGCGATCACCTGCGCCCCCCGCGCCCGGACCTCCTGGATGTTCGAGACCACCTTGTCGTAGAC
>DASQGA010000155.1:0-3524 GCA_035632855.1 Gaiellaceae bacterium
CAGCCGCCGCATGATCGAGAGCTCGGAATACGGAAGCGGACCGGTTCCGTCCGCGTTGTCGAAGATCAGCTCGGCCTGGCAGGAGTCCGCGCCGCTCCTTCCGGCCGACCCTGCGTAGACGACGTCGTCGGGCTTCTCGGCGCGGAGCTCGGACGGGCTGAGGCTTCCGGCCGCCCACACGATCGCATCGGCGACGTTCGACTTTCCGGACCCGTTCGGCCCGACGACCACGGCGACGCCTGGCTCGAGCCTGACCTCCACCGGGTCGGGGAACGACTTGAAGCCGCGCAGCTTGATAGAGCGCAGGAACACGCGCTTGCAGCATGACGATCCACGCGGATGGCGGGGCGGGGATACGCGGGGCTACGAGCTCCTCGCGGTAAGCTCCGCGAGAGCCTCCCGCGCCGCGTTCTGCTCCGCAGCCTTCTTCGAGTCGCCCTTCCCCTCACCGGCTTGCTCGCCGTCGATGACTGCGGCGCACGTGAACGATCGCTCGTGCGGCGGACCGTCCACGTCTACCACCGAGTAGGAGACGCTCGACCCCCGGCGAGCCAACTCTTCCTGCAACACGGTCTTGTAGTCGACGTAGCTGGTCAGTGCGTACTCGATGCGCTCGCGGAACGCGTCGAGAATCGGTCCGCGGATCGCCTCGAAGCCATGCTCGAGGTAGAGCACAGCGAGGGCCGCCTCGACGAGCGCCGAGACGACATTCCGGTTCTTCGCGAGCTTCTCGAGCTCGTCGTCTGGAATCGACCCGCGCCCGTGCACGAGCAGCCGTTCGCCGAATCCGAGGCGCCTGCCAACTACGGCGCAGCTCTGGCGCGACACGACGTGCGCGCGGATCTTCGCGAGCTCCCCTTCCTGGTAGTCGGGAAACCGAGCGTAGAGCTCGCGTGCGATCGCCAGGCCCAAGACGCTGTCTCCGAGGAACTCGAGCCGCTCGTAGGACTCCGAGCGGTCCGGGGCCCAGGAGGTATGCGTAAAGGCGTGATGGAGACGCGCCTCAGGAAGCGCATCGATCAGCGCGAGCAGCTCGGCCTCGGGCTTGGGACCTACTGGTGCGACGAGATGTAGTCGACGGCTTGGCCGACGGTCTGAATTCCCTGGGCGTCATCGTCGGAGATCTTGACCCCGAACTGGTCCTCGAGCTCCATGATGAGCTCTACGAGGTCGAGTGAATCAGCGTCGAGATCCTCCTGGAACGAGGCCTCTTCGGTGATCTCGCTTTCCTCGGCGCCGAGCTGTTCGACCAGGACGTCCTTGATCTGCTCGTAGATCTCGTCGCGGGACGCTGCCATCCGTTTTCCTACCTGCCTTTCTTGGTCTTTGGCTCAGCGGACGGCGGATGCTACCACGCCACCGCCCGAGGATTCACGCACGAGTTACGGAGGTCGGCTCCTCGGCCAGGCGGGCTGCGACGCGCTCCACCACGCGGCCCTCGGCGCCACGGGCAGCCAGCCGGATCGCGTTCGCGACGGCAGTCCTCGACGAGTTCCCGTGTGCCCCCACGGCCAGACCGCGCAGGCCGAGCAGGTAGGCACCCCCGTAGGTGTCCGGATCGAGACGTTGCCACAACCGGCGGGCGGCCGGCCGGATCAGCAAAGCACCGAGCTTTCCTCGCGTCGACGACACGATGTCCTCCCGAAGACTGTCGAATGTAGATCTGATCGCGCCCTCGAGGGCTTTCAGGGCGACGTTGCCCGTGAAACCGTCGCACACGATCACGTCCGGCGGCTCGTTCAAGAGCGCGCGGGACTCGACGTTGCCCACGAACCGCAGGGAGCTCGCGAACAGGAGCGCATACGCCTCCCTGACGAGGTGGTTGCCCTTGTCCGGCTCCTCGCCGATCGAAAGGAGCCCCACCTTCGGCTCCGCGATGCCGAGGACGTCCTCGGCAAAGGTGGTGCCCATATGGGCGAACTGGAGGAGGTGTTCGGGCCGGGCGTCGGCGTTCGCGCCGGCATCGACGAGGACCGCAGGCCCGCTGGCCGCCGGCAGGGGCGCCGCGATGGCGGGGCGGCGCACGGCGGGGAGCCGGCGGATCTCGAGCAAACAGGCTGCGAGGAGCGCACCGGTGTTCCCCGCGGAGACCACTGCGTCGGCCTCCCCCGCACCCACCGCGCGGCACGCGGCGAACATGGAGCTCGAGCGCTTCGTGCGCGCTGCGTCCGAGGGCTTTTCGTCCATGGCGACGACCTGCTCAGCGCGGACCACCTCGAGCCCGCCGGCCAGGGGCGTCAGGACTTCGGGGCGGCCGAACAGGATCGGTTCGACCCGATCGGAACGGGCCTCGAGCGCGCCGGCGACGATCTCCTCGGGAGCGCGGTCACCGCCCATCGCGTCGACCGCGACGCGGATCGGAGGCATCTAGGGGGCGGGAAGGCGGAGCGGCTCGACCTCGCGGCCCCGATACGTGCCACACGTTGGACACACGCGGTGCGCGCGCTTGGGCTGGTGGCACTGCGGGCACTCCACGAGCGAGGGAGCCGTGAGCTTGTGGGTCGCTCGCCGCTTGTCGCGGCGGGACTTCGAGGTTTTTCGCTTCGGGACGGCCATCGCGGCGGCGAAGTATAGCGACCCGGGATTGAGCCTTCGGCCTAGAGGCGGTCTCGGAGCTCTGCGAGCGCGGCCCAGCGCGTGTCCGGCTCCTCCGGGCCGCACGTGCAGGCTTCGTGATTCAGGTCCGCCCCGCAGCCCGGGCACAGCCCTGCGCAGTCGTCGCGGCAGAGGATCTTGTCCGGAAGATCAAGGACCAGGCTGTCCCGAGCCCAGGCGGAGAGGTCGAGCTTGTCGTCCTCGACGTAGGGAGTCGTGAGCTCGTCGGAGTCCCCTGGATTCGTGGCGTGGTACTCCTGCGCCCGAATCGGCAGCTCCAGCGCCGCATCGGCGAGACATCGCATGCAGGGGCCGACGAGCCGGGCTTGGAACGCGAGCTCGAAGAGTCGCCCGGACGTGACCCGCGAGACGGCGATCTCCACCTCCGGTGTCTCGGGCAGGGGAATGTAGCGCTGGCCTGCCAGTACGAGAGGCTCGAGCTCGACCTCGCGGAGGTCGCGAAACTGCTCGCCCGAGCGGATCTTGATGGTGCGGAGATCGAGGATGGTCACGAGCTCAGAGTAGCGTCCCGGGCGCGAGCTGGACACGCAGCGACGTACGTGCTTCGAGCCCCCGAAGCGACTCTGTTTCGACACGTGTCGCGCAACACTCGTGCGGCCGGGCGAGCTACGCTCGAAGCGGGGGAACGACTAACGAGGGGGCCCCCGGGGGAAGACCCGGGCGCGGGTAGAAAAGGGCCGCACGGAGTGGGCTACAGGTTCGTTTCGTCGGTGATGCCCGCCATCACCGATTCCTGGGAGCGTTCATGCAAGCGCTCGCGCCCGCGGCGCACGGCGCCGAGGAACTTGTCGAGATTGACCTCGAGCGTCGAGAGGATCGAGTCGGCCCAGTCCTCCATCTCGAGCCTGGTCTCGCGTGCCTGGCGACGGGCCTCTTCGACGACCTCCTGGGCCTGGCGCTCGGCGAGC
>DASQGA010000156.1:0-3401 GCA_035632855.1 Gaiellaceae bacterium
ATCGCCGGGACGTACACGCCGGTCGGGCTTTTGATCCTCTCCGGCGCCTGGCAGGTGGTCGTCCTCACGGTGGTCTGGACCGGAGCCGCCTGCGCGATCCTGATCAGGCTCCTCTGGATAGACGGCCCGCGCTGGATTGCGGTGGCCATCGCCGTTGGGCTCGGCTGGGTCGCTGTGCTCGTCCTGCCCCAGCTCGTGCGCGGAATCGCGCCTGCAGGACTCGCCCTGCTCATCACGGGCGGCCTGCTCTACACGCTGGGGTCGCTGGTCTACGCCCGCAAGAGCCCGAATCCGCTACCGGCGGTCTACGGGTTCCACGAGGTCTTTCACACGCTGGTCATCGCCGCCGCCACCTGCCAGTACGTCGCGATCGCGTTCTTCGTGCTCTCGCACTAGAGCGGACGAGCTTCGCGGCGGGCCCAGAGAAAAGAGGGGCGGCTTTCGCCGCCCCTCGATCAGGCTTCCTCTAGGTCCTCGGCTTCGTCGGCCGGCGGGTCAGGTGGCACCGTGACCTTCTCGCGCTCCTCTTCCGGAGGCGGACCTTCGACCACCCTGATGTCGACCTCGTCGTCGTTGCCCTCCTTGCGGTCGATGACGATCGTCGAGCCGGGCTTGAGCGAGCGGCCGAGGACATAGTCGGCGAGCGGGTCCTCGATGAAGCGCTGGATCGCGCGGCGCAAGGGCCGGGCACCCATCGCGGGGTCGTAGCCCTTGTCGACGAGGAGCTCCTTGGCGCCTTCGGTGAGCTCGATCGCTGCCTGGTGCTCCACCATCTGCTCCCGCAGCCGCTTCATCATCAGCTCGACGATGACCTTGATCTCGTCCTTCGAGAGCTTGTGGAAGACGATGACCTCGTCGATTCGGTTCAGGAGCTCCGGCCGGAAGACCTTCTTCAGCTCTCCCATGATGCGGCTCTTCATCTCGTCGTACGAGAGGCCGGTCTCGTCTCCGACCGAGAAACCGAACGACTGGTTCTTCGAGATCGTGGCGGCACCGATGTTCGAGGTCATGATCACGATCGTGTTCCGGAAGTCGACCTTCCGGCCCTGGGCGTCCGTCAGCTTCCCGTCCTCCAGGATCTGGAGCAGGATGTTGAAGACGTCCGGATGGGCCTTCTCGACCTCGTCCAGAAGGACGACCGAGTACGGCTTTCGGCGCACCGACTCGGTGAGCTGCCCGCCCTCGTCGTAGCCGATGTAGCCGGGCGGCGAGCCGACGAGCCGTGACACGGAGTGCTTCTCCATGTACTCCGACATGTCGACCTGGATCATTGCGTCCTCGTCGCCGAACAGAAACTCGGCGAGCGTGCGGGCAAGCTCGGTCTTCCCGACACCAGAGGGGCCGAGGAAGATGAACGAGCCGGTCGGGCGCTTCGGGTCCTTGATCCCCGCGCGGGCGCGCCGGATCGACTTGGAGACGGCGACGATCGCCTCTTCCTGTCCGATCACACGCTTGTGGAGCTCTTCCTCCATCCGGATCAGCTTCTGGGACTCCGCCTCGGTCAGCTTGAAGACCGGGATTCCCGTCCACATGGAGACGATGTCAGCGATCTCCTCCTCACCGATCTCCGGCTGCTCGACCGTCTCCGAGCTCCGCCATTTCTCCTCGAGCTCGCGGCGCTTCTGCGTCAGCTTGCGCTCCTTGTCGCGCAGGTTCGCGGCCTTCTCGAACTCCTGCGACTCGATTGCGGCCTCCTTCTCCTGGCGGACGTTGTCGATCTCGTCCTCGAGCTCGCGATAGCGCGGCGGAGCGGTCATCGTCTTGATGCGCATCCGCGACGCGGCCTCGTCGACCAGGTCGATCGCCTTGTCGGGCAGGTGGCGATCCTGGATGTAGCGGCTGGCGAGAACAGCCGACGCCTGGAGCGCCTCGTCCGTGATCGTGCAACGGTGATGAGCCTCGTAGCGGTCGCGCAAGCCTCTGAGGATGAGCACCGTGTCCTCGACGGACGGCTCCTCCACCTTGATCTGCTGGAAGCGACGCTCGAGCGCGGCGTCCCGCTCCAGGTACTTCCGATACTCGTCGAGTGTCGTCGCACCGATCGTCTGGAGCTCGCCACGGGCCAGCGCCGGCTTCAGGATCGAGGCCGCGTCGATCGCGCCCTCGGCCGCGCCGGCTCCGACGAGATTGTGGAGCTCGTCGATGAACAGGATGATGTCGCCGCGCTGGGTGATCTCCTTCATCACCTTCTTCAGGCGCTCCTCGAACTCGCCGCGGTACTTCGAGCCCGCGACAAGCGCTGCCAGGTCCAGCGTGTAGATCTGCTTGTTCTTCAGGAGCTCGGGCACCTGGTTCGAGGAGATGCGAGCCGCGAGGCCTTCGACGACGGCCGTCTTGCCGACGCCCGGCTCGCCGATCAGCACCGGGTTGTTCTTCGTGCGCCTAGAGAGGATCTGCATGACCCGCTCGATCTCGGTCTGGCGACCGACGACCGGGTCGAGCTTGCCCTCGGCGGCGAGCTTGGTGAGGTTGCGCCCGAACTGGTCGAGGAGCTTCGAGCTCTTCGACTTCTCCGGGGTGCCGCCCCCGCCTTGCTGGCGGCGGCCCGGGCCGGAGAGCATCCGGATGATCTCGTTGCGAATCTTCTCTGCGTCCGCGTCGAAGTCGAGCAGGATGCGCGCGGCAACCCCCTCGTTCTCGCGGACGAGCCCAAGCAGGATGTGCTCGGTGCCGATGTAGTTGTGTCCGAGCGAGAGCGCCTCGCGAAGCGCGAGCTCGAGGACCTTCTTGGCGCGCGGGGTGAAGGGGATCTGACCGGTCGTCACCTCGTCGCCCTGGCCGACGATCCGGGCGACCTGCGCGCGAACCTCCTCGACGGTGATGTCGAGCGACTCGAGGACGCGTGCGGCCAGGCCCTCCTCTTCACGGAGGAGGCCCAGAAGAATGTGCTCGGTCCCGATGTAGTTGTGCTTCAGGGCTCGGGCTTCGTCCTGGGCGAGGACGACAACCTGTCTTGCTCGTTCAGTGAAGCGTTCGAACAACGCTCGCGTCCTTTCGGTCTACAGCCGAACCCATGCTATCGAACCGGTCGGGAGGCACTTCCGTGCTGCCTGAAGTGCGTATCGGCTCTAAGCGCCATCCTCTACAGACCTCTTTTCCCCGGTGGCTCCGCTCCTGCCGATAAGGTCGTCCCTTGGTGCTCGAGACCGACCTGCGGCCATGTCCTCCGTACTCGCTCGCACTCTCCGCACGGCTCAAGAGCGACGCCACGCGCTTCTTCCGCGACGGCGTTCTCACGGCCGTCTTCGAGGCGGGAGCGCCCGCGCTGGCCCGCGTGCGCCAGAGGCCGGACGGGACACTGGCTGTCCGGCTCGAGAGCCGCGAGCCGGACGAGGCCATGGCGGCGTTGCGGTTCATGCTCGCCGTCGATGACGACCACTCCGATTTTCTCCTTCGCTTCC
>DASQGA010000157.1:0-2905 GCA_035632855.1 Gaiellaceae bacterium
GTCACCGAGGAGCCACGTCTCCGCCTCCTTCACCACCGCTGCCAGGAAGTCGTCGTGCACGCGCTTGTCGACGAGCACGCGTTCGGTCGCGCAGCAGACCTGCCCGGCGCAGAAGAAGCCTCCGTAGACGGCGCCCTTGGCGGCGAGCTCCAGATCGGCGTCGGCACAAACGACCACGGGCCCGTTGCCGCTCGCCTCGATCAGGCTGCGCTTCAAGCCGATCGCACGCACGATCTTCTCTGCCGTCCCGTGTGAGCCGACGAAGCCGACGCAGTCGACGTTCTCGTTCGTGACCAGGCTCTCGCCCACAGCACCGTCGCCATAGATGACGTTCATGACACCGTCGGGGAGCCCCGCTTCAGCCATGATCTGCATGAAGTTCGCCATCGCGATCGGGGTCCACTCCGAGGGCTTGATGACGATCGTGTTCCCGGCGGCGATCCCCGGCGCGATCAGCTCGACGGGAATGAGGGTCGGGAAGTTCCAGGGCGTGATGCAACCGTAGACGCCGTTCGGCTTGCGGAAGGTGAGGATCCGCTTGTTGACGTCCTGGGACGGGATGACGGCGGTCTCCATCCGCTTCACGTCCTCCGCCGCGATCCGGAAGTTGTCGGCGGTCTCCTCGATGTCGGGAATCGCCTCGGCCACGAAGGGCTTTCCCTGCTCGAGTGAGAGCTCGCGCGCGAAGTCGTCCTTCCGCTCGTCGATCAGGTCGGCGATCGCGTGGCAGACCTTCGCCCGGTCCCAGGCCGATAGCGCTGCCCAACCGGGCTGCGCCTCGCGGGCCGCACGAGCGGCGTGGTCGACATCCTGCTGACTCGCGTTCGGGGCATCGGCGAGCTTCTCGCCCGTGACGGGGGACACGATCTCGCGCGCAGAGTCTCCCGTCGCCTCGACCCAGTCGCCGCCAATGAAGTTCTGAAGCGTTCGTACCGCTGTCGCCATGTCTCCTCCTTCTCGTCCTAGACCTTCACTGCGCCTACGACCTCACGCTCCCAGGCCTCGTCCAGCACCTGCCGGAGCACGCCCAGGAACTCGTCGAGCTCCGCCGGCCCCGCGACGAGGGGCGGGGAGAATTGCGCGCAGGTCTCGGCGCGGTCGTCAAAGCGCATATAGACGCCCAGCTCGCGGGCGCGAGGGGTCATCACGTTCTTGATCAAGTGATCTCGCTCGGCCGGTGAGAAGGTCTCCTTTGTCTCCTTGTCCTTGACTAGCTCGAGGGAGTAGAAGAAGCCGTCGCCGCGTACGTCGCCGACCATCGGATGCTCTTCGGCGAGCCGGTCGAAGGCGGCGCGGAAGTCGCCCTCGTGCCGCTGGACGTGGCCGATCATGTCCTCGCGCTCCATGATTTCGAGGTTCGCGAGCGCGATCGCGCACGAGACCGGGTGGCCGCCGAAGGTGATCCCGTGGACGAATGTGCGCTTCGGCTCCGCCTGGAAGGGCTCGATGACCTTCGAGCTGGCCACGAGAGCCCCCATGGGGGCATAGGCGGACGTAATCCCCTTCGCCAGGGTCATCAGGTCCGGCTCGATTCCGTAGCGGGTGCAGCCGAACCAGTCGCCTACCCGCCCGAAGCCGCAGATCACCTCGTCCGCCACGAGCAGGACGCCGTGCTCGTCGCAGATCTCGCGCACCCGGTCGAAGTACCCTTCCGGGGGGACGATCGAGCCGGCGGAGTTCTGGACCGGCTCGAGGATGACGGCGGCCACCGTCGATGCGTCTTCGTTCCGGATGATGCCGTCGATCTCGTCGGCGCACTGGAGCGTGCAGGCGGACGAGTCAGCGCAGTAGGGGCAGCGGTAGCGGTAGGGCATCGGCGCGCGCAGGCACCCGGGGAGCAAGGGCTCGAACTGCGAGCGGAGCGCCGGGCTGCCGTTCACCGAGAGTGCGCCCATCGTCGTTCCGTGGTACGCACTGCGGCGGGTCACGTACTTGTAGCGACCGGGCTCGCCACGCAGACGGTGGTACTGGCGCGCCACCTTGAGCGCGGTCTCGACCGCCTCCGAGCCCCCCGAGACGAAGAAGATCCGACCGACGTCGATCGGAACGAGGTTGCTCACCCGCTCGGCCAGCTCCAGCGCCGGAGGCGTCGCGAAGCCGACCCAGTTCGTGAAGAACGGCAGCTTGCGGAGCTGTTCGGCGGCCGCCTCGGCGATCTCCGGCCACGGGCCGTAGCCGATGTTCACGCAGTAGAGAGCAGCGAGGGCGTCGAGATACTCGCGCCCCTCGGTGTCCCAGATCCGGCAGCCTTCGCCGCGCTCGATCACGATCGGCGCCTCGAGGTCGGCGGCCCGGGTGAAGTGCCGCCACAGGTGGTCGTTCGTCACTGCCATCGAACCTCCGTATCGAGAAGGGCGAGAAAGGCCTCCGGATCGCTCACGGCCCCCTCGGGTGGGTGGACGCCCGGTGCCGAGAGCCGGCCCTCGTGGATCTCGAGCGCTGCGCGGGCGGCAGGCTCCGACGTCGAGCGGGCGCTGCCTCCACGCGTGACGGTCATGCCGGTGACCGCCTGCCCGTTCGAGGCGACGTCGACGATGTGGATCGCAACGGACTCCTCCGACTGCGTGTACGGCTCGGGTTCCTCCCCCTCCGGGAGGTTCAGGAGCTTCTCCACGAGGCCCGGCGAGAGGCAGAGGCGGAAGCTCGCCTCGGCCAGGCCCGGGAACGCCGCCGGGAGCGTCGCGATCTCCGAGTGGATCGTGTAAATGCCGGTTGCGAGCCCGACGGGCGGCGGAAACACGCGCTGAGCGTTTCCGGACAGTGGCTCGACCGCTTGCTCTCGTCCCTCGTGGACGATCATCGGCTCCATCCTGAGCTCGTCGAGAAGCGTTCTCACCGAGTAGGGAGCGGGGAACGGATGGTCGGCCGCGGCCGGGTCCCGCGTCGCCGCCCAGATCTCGAGCCG
>DASQGA010000158.1:0-5483 GCA_035632855.1 Gaiellaceae bacterium
GTCGTGATCGAGTAGGAACCGGCGGCGCTCGCGGCGCCGCTGCCCCTGGAGATGCCGTCCACGAGGATGTTCACGGTCATGTTGGCTGCCGCGTTCCCCGCGAAGGTCGGCGTCGTGTCGTTCGTGATGTTGTCGGTGCTCGAGCTGCCGGAGTCGCTCGCGGCGAGCAGGTCCGGCAGGGCCGGAGCGGCCGGAGCGGTGACGTCGACAGTCATGTTGAGAGAGGCCGAGTGCTCGCTCTCGGTGAGCGGGTCGAGCAGGGTCTGCTCAGTCGCCGAGATGGCGTGCGGGCCTTCGGCAAGCGCCCCCGCCGTGAACGAATACAGGCCGGTCCCGGGGGCGGCGATCGTGGAGCCGAGAGGCGTCGTGCCGTCGTAGATGTTGACCGTCGCCCCCGCTGATGCGCTGCCGCTGAAGGTCGGCGTCGTGTCGAACGTGATGTTGTCGACCTGAGAGGCGCCGCTGTCGCTCGCGGCCGTGAGGTCGGGCTGTGTCGGACCGGCAGTCAGCCAGCCCTCGATCTGGAACAGGTCGGTCCGGGCGACGAGCTCTCGCTCGCCCGCGGCGTTCAGCCGGTAGAGCTCGACGTAGTTCTGCGGGAGCCCGTCCGCGTTGTTGACCGGGGCTCCGACGACCTCGTGGGGCGTACCGATCCCGAGACCGCCGTCGCCGAGGAAGCCGGGAGGCGCTTGCGGATTGACGGCCGGATCCCACTTGAGGAACGTGTCGATGGGCCGGCAAGTACAAGTGCCGCTTACGGGGGCCCGTGGCTCAGCGATCGTGACGCCGGGGTCTGAAAGGACCGCGTCGAAGTCCGGCGCCACGCCGTCGAAGCAGCTTTCAGGGGGGACGAAGTCGATGGCGCGACAGCCGAAGTCGACGGTGTCGTTGATCGCCCGAGTCCCGGTTCCGACGTTGGTGTAGGTGTGGGTGCCGAACGGGTGGACGAGCACGTAGGTGCCGCCGATCGTCGTGCTGATCCGGACTCGCATGCGGCTGAAGACCGAAGCGCCGGTCGAGGTCGCGCTGGTCGGCCGCGTCGGTGGGAACGTCGAGGCCTCGATCGCGGCCTCGTACAGGATGTCCGTGACGCCGTTACCGACCCCGAAGGTCGGCTGGAATGCGGTGTCCGCGACGGCCATCCACCAGAAACCCTCGCCTCCGGCATCGGGCTCCGGCGGTACCCCACTCTCAACGTTCAGATCGGCAGCCGTGTTGCCGCAGAACGCCGGGGCTCCGGCTGCATCGCTGACGCAGAGCTGGAGCCGCACACCGTTCACGTCCTCGTACCAGAACGGGTATGGGGCCACATCGGGGTCGGGATGGGTCGGGCCCATTGCGCGCAGTTGCGCCTGCGCCGGCGCGGCGGACCACAGGAAGACGAACAGCGCAAAGAAGGCGACCGAGCCGATGAGGCCAAGTCGCCGCAGAGAAAACGTAAGCGGGTGTGTGCCGGCGTTGGTGCTGTTCGTCATCGTAGATCCTCCCGTTGGACTCACAGTGCGTCTGAAACTCGCAGGGGGGCCTGTTGAAAACCTTTCGAGTTTCGGGGCGTGGAGGGACCGTGGAAGAGGCCCGGGATCCGGGCCTCTTCCACCAGGTGTGTAGCGGCCGCGCTCGCGCGACCGCTGTGTTGTCCTCCTTACCGGTTCTAAGCGACCCGCACCATGTCGGAGCGGAAGGCGAGCGCGACGGCCTGGGTTCGGTTGCGGACGCCGAGCTTGCCGAGGATGTTCTGGATGTGCGTACCGACCGTCTTGGGGCTGATCGTGAGCTCCTTGGCGATCTCGGGCTGCGAGAGGCCGTCAGTCAGAAGGCGAAGGATCTGCAACTCCCGGTCGGTGAGCTTGAATTCGATCGCAGCGGGCTCCGACGGGCGGACGAGCCTTCGCACGCGGGCGACGAGCTCGTCCGGCGCGAAGGGCTTCGTAAGGTAGTCGTCGGCGCCGACGAGAAGACCTGCGACTCGATCGAATGACTCAGTCCGCTCGCCCGAGCAGAAGATGATCGGCAGCGTGTGCCCGAAGATCGCACGAAGCTCGTAGCAGACCTCGTAGCCGGAGAGCCCGGGAAGGTTGACGTCGAGGACGACGACGAGCGGGCGCGCATTTTTTCCGACCGCGAGCGCCTGGTCTCCCGTGGGTGCCTCGGCTGTTGCGTAGCCGGCATTCTCGAGGACCGTCATGACGAGTGAGCGAAAAGCCGAGTCGTCGTCGACGACCAGGACCTTGGCCAAGCCATTGCCCGATCCGTTGCGGTGCTCAGCGCCATTCGTCTCTGCCCGGTACACAAGGCGACCCTTTCAGGTGGAGCTTTTGGAAACCTTGCAGCGAAGATTCCGCACGAGCGGGCATGCGCGGCGGGTGCATTCGACCTGTGTTCTCGAGCGGCAGTGCACGGAACGCAGGTTCGAAAGGTTTCCGAAAGGCGCGCCCCGCAATCTCCCTTACGCCAGTCCCCATCGAACCTTCGTGCCGAATGTCCTCGATCGACAGCGACGCCCAACTCATCCAGAAGATCGCCAACGGCGACCACGAGGCCGGTGGAATATTGTACCGACGCTTCGCGTGGCCGTTCCTCGGCATGGCGAAGAACCGGCTCGGGGACATGGGGCTTGCGGAGGACGCCGTGCAGGAGACATTCGCGTCGGTCTGGCGCTCGGCACCGACGTACCGGCCCGAACGGGCCAGCGGCGCCGCGTGGCTCTATGCGATCGCGCGTAACAGGATTACCGACACCGCCAGGCGCATTGGAAAGCACCAGGCCGGCGAAACGCCCTCTGCCCACTCGAGCGGAACCGGATCCGACCCCTCTCACTCCAACGGGCATGGTCCGGAGGAAGCGGCGGAGGCCGCGTGGCTGGCGGCCACGGTCCATGACGCCGTCGCCAAGCTGCCCGAGCGCGAGCGGGCTGTCATCGAGCTCGCCTACTGGGGCGGGCTCTCGCATTCGGAGATCGCGGACCACCTCGATATCCCGCTCGGAACGGTCAAGACGCGAGGACGCTCGGGCCTCATCCGGCTCGGAGCGCTGCTCGAGGGGGTGCTGTGATGCGGATCGACGACTTTCTCGAGTCTGACGTAATGCTCGCTGCCGGCGAGCTGGAACAGCTTCAGTACGCCGACCGGCTGCTGCGCTCGGTTCCAGCTCCGGACTCTCCGTTCTTGCGCGCGGTCGCGCGCCCGCCCCGCCAGCCCGCCCGCTCCTTCGGGTTTCGCTTCCGGCTGACCGCTGCGGCGGCCTCCGCCGTCGCGGCGCTCGCCTTCGGGGTGACGCAATGGCAGTCGGGGTCCGGCGCGTACGAGACGGTTCGGCTGAGCGCGCCGAGCGGAGCGCCGAACGCCTCGGGCACCATCCGAGTCGGACGCCTGGATCCGGCGACCGGAAACTTCGAGCTCGCGATCGACGTCGAGGGCCTGCCACCGGTGGGGCACGGCGATTACTACGTCCTCTGGCTTCGACGGGACGGAGGCGAGTTCGGCGTCTGCGGCACCTTCAACGTCCGCGAAGGCGGCTCGACCCGCATCGTGATGAACGCGTCCTACCAGCTCGAGGACTACGAGAGCTGGGTCATCAGCTCCGACCACCCGAGCGAGCCTATCGACGAGCGGCCAGCTCTCCTGGAGGCGGAGATCTCCTGACGAGCGAGCTCGGGACGCACGCCGGGCCGTAAGACAGAAGGGAGCCCCGGCGAACCGAGCCCCAAGCGGTCGGCGCTACGTTACCCCGGGACAAGGTACGCGCCAGCCGAGCTGGGCATTCTCAAGCCTTCGTCCCCGGAAATGGCAAGGACGTAGGATCGGATTTGTGCCTACTTTGCTGATTTTCGGCGCCCGGAACCTGGGCCGGGCGATCGCAGGACACATGGCGGAGCGCGGCTGGAGCGTCGCCGCCGTCGCGCGGAGCGAGGAGACGGTCGGGCGCCTGCGGGACGAGTTCCCGGACGTGCTCGGCATCGCCGGCGATGCGGAGAGCGAGGCAGACGTTTCGCCGGTCGCGCGCCCGAGGAGAGCGCGTCGCAGGAGGACGTCGCGAGGGCGATCGCCTACCTCGCGAGCCAGTCGCCGCGGGCGTGGACGCACGAGCTCCAGCTGACGCCGTCCGGCGACCGCTGGGTTCCCTAGGAGCTAACAGCCAGCCCCCACAGTGTCCCACCCCTGTACTTGCAATTTGCGAAATTTCAACTTGACTTCGAGCAGCACTGCGGCGAGGCAAGGGGACAACACTGCGGCGAGGACACGGACAAGGCGTGGCGCCTTCAGGCGCTTCTGGGGGAGGGAGCGCCGTCTTGGCACCAAACTGGCTTGGTGAGGGCGACCATGCCGCCGGCCTCCCAGCGACGGGGCACCCGTGCCGGTAGCTGCGCGGAGCCTCGAGCCGGCTCGCGCACGTACCGGCCGGCCGAGCCAGTCTGAGTCGACGGAGGTCGCGATCAGCCTGTTCGGGACGATCGCGGTCGAGACAGGCGGCACCCGACTCGGCCCGCGCGACTTCGGAGGCGTGAAGCCGAAGCAGGTGCTCGAAATCCTGCTCGCCGCGCGTGGGCACCCGGTCCCGAAGGACCGAATGGCCGACTACCTGTGGGGCGAGAGCCTGCCCCAGAACGTGAGCGCAACGCTCGAGACCTACGTCTCCGTCCTGCGCCGGCGCATCTCCTGCGACCGGAGCCTGAGTCGGCGGCTGATCGTGACCCAGCCCGAGGCGTATCGGTTCGCGAGCGAGCAGGCCTGGATCGACCTGGACGAGTTCGATCGCCTGACCGCTCGCTCCCGCGAGGGCCGCGAGATCTCCAGAGGCGAGCTCGAAGCCGCCCTGACACTGGCGCGGGGAGACCTGCTCGAGGATGAGCCGTATGCCGAGTGGAGCTTCGAGTTGCGCGACCAGTACCGCGATCGGGTCGTGCAGACCCTGCTCGCAGCCTCCGGAGCGGCGCTCGCGGAACGAGATCTGCAGGCGGCGCTTCAGCACGCGGAGAAGGCCCTCGGGCTCGACCGCTTCCTCGAGCCCGCCTACCGCCTCGCCATGCTCACCTACTACGCGCTCGGGCAGCCCCACGACGCCCTCAAGCTCGCGGCTCGGTGCCGGGCTCTGCTCGCGGACGAGATCGGAACCAAGCCGGGCTCGGAGCTGCAGGGGCTCGAAGGGGCGATCCTGGCGGACGCGGACCCCCACTCGCTCCTGCCCGAGCCGGCGCGCCAAGTAACGACGCTCAAGCTCGCACCCAGCGAGGCGGTTCCCTTCCTGGGGCGCACCAGAGAGCTGGCGGAGCTCGAAGGCGTGGTCGAGAGGGCGCTCGAGGGCTCCTTCGAGCTCATCCTCGTGGCCGGCGCAGCGGGAATGGGAAAGACTCGGCTCCTGGAGGAGTTCGCCTCCCGGCAGCCCGCTCTTCGGATCGGACACGGAACCTGCTCCGGGTTCGGTCGCCGCTATCCGTTCGTGCCGCTCGCGATGGCACTTCGTGAGGCGCTGGCGGAGGTCGAGAT
>DASQGA010000159.1:0-1858 GCA_035632855.1 Gaiellaceae bacterium
CAAGGGTCTGTCCACGGGCGAGAAGCAGATGTTCGTCAAGGCGAAGAAGATCCTCATCAGCGAGCTCATGTACGCGAAGGCCATGGACGAGGAGGAGACGGCCGACTGGCTCGACGAAGTCCTTGTCTCGGACGGCCCGAAGAAGAAGTCGCGCGCCAAAGCCGGCGCCGCCGCCTAGGCGCCGACTTGACGGCGCCGCGTAAAGGCCGGCCGCGCTTTGCCGGCCGGCCGGCTGGCTTCGCCTAAGCTCCGGCCATGAGCGTCTGGGCGGTCATCGTCGCGGCAGGGCGCGGCGAGAGACTCGGCCTTGACCGGCCGAAGGCGTTCGCGAACCTGCGCGACAGACCGCTGCTCGCGGCTTCGGCCTAGCTGTCCCGCCTACACACGTTGTGAACGGCTGAGAGGACATCCGGGCCTCCTTTGAGGCTGTGGGTCTGCGAGGACTCACACCCCAAGGAGGGACCCGGATGATGCTCCACCGTAACGCCAAGCTCGGACTGGCCGGCCGGCTCGCGCTCGTGCAGGCGATCGAAGGAGGAATGAGCATGAAGGCCGCCGCGGCGGCCTTCAGCGTCTCGCCGGCGACCGCGCACCGCTGGTCGCACCGCTGGCAAGCGGCGAGCGCCCAGGAGCGGGCGACGTGCAGCTGTCTCAGCGACCGCTCGAGCCGCCCGCTGCGCTCCCCGCGCGAGCTCGCCCGCGAGCTGCAGGAGCGGATCTGCGCCTGCCGCCGGCGGACGGGCTGGGGGCCACGGCTGGTCGCGGCGGCGACCGGCTTTGCGCACTCGACCGTCTGGAAGGTGCTCAAGCGGGCAGGCCTCTCCCGGCCCGAGCGCTCGCCACGGGAGCCCACCAACAGCTACGAGTGGCCCTGCCCGGGCGACCTGCTGCACATGGACGTCAGCCGTTACGCCCGCTTCGAGCGGCCTGGGCACGCCGTCACCGGCGATCGCTCGCAGCGCTCGCGCAACTGGATGCGACCCGCGACGCGCGTCGGCTACGACTACGCGCACGCGATCGTCGACGACCACTCGCGCCTCTCCTTCGTCGAGCTGCATCCCGACGAGCGGGCGGAGACGGTGACCGGCTTCCTGGAGCGCGCGCTCGCCTTCTACGCGAGCCACGGCGTCGAGGCGAAACGGCTGATGACAGACAACGCCTTCAGCTACGTCAAGAACCGCTCGCTGCGCGAGCTGCTCGCGACGCGCGGGATCCGGCACCTGACGACCGAGCCCTACCGGCCGCGCACGAACGGGAAGGTCGAGCGCTTCCACCAGACGATGGCCAGGGAGTGGGCTTACGGCGTCAGCTACCGCTCACACCGCGAGCGCAAGCTGGCGCTGCCACACTGGCTCCAGCACTACAACCGGCGCAGGCCACACAGCTCGCTCGGAGACCGGCCTCCGCTCAGCCGCGTTCACAACGTCTGTGGGTAGGACACCTAGCTACAACAAATCGAAGTCGTCGTCCTCGTCCTGCTCACCGCGCATACGCCGTGCGACCCAGATGCCCAGGGCGAGGAGCGGCACGCCGAGCAGGAGCCTCGAATCGGCCCAGGCGAGAGCGAACCATATGACCCCGACGGAACCGTACGCGCCCAGGCGTACCAGCTTGTCCTGCTGGACGAGTTGCCACAGAGAGACAGCAATATTCATGCGGCCCTCTTTCACGTTGCTTGCAGGCCCCTCACATCGGCAGGCACGTCCGATCGGGCCATCCCTCATCGGGAGGTTAGGATCGGGCGATGAGCGAGTTTCCCCCCGAACAACCTCCCGTAGAGCCGGAGATGCCGGCGACTGTGGCGCCCGAGCCCGGCGCCGATCATCCGATCCGGCTGATCGTCACCGACGATCTGAAG
>DASQGA010000160.1:0-6008 GCA_035632855.1 Gaiellaceae bacterium
TGGTGCTCATCGTCGCCTCAGCGGCGCTGTTCCTCCTCCTGGCGCACCAAGCCCGCCATTCGGGTGACCACGAGTAGGAACAGCGCCGCTGAGGCGACGATGAGCACCAGCACGTCGGGGTTGTCGACCTCCTGGGCGAAGCGAACGCCCGGCGCGATCAGACACGCTGCCGTGAGCAGCCCGAGGCGGAGAGGAGTGAGCCGTGCGCGAAGATCGAGTGCAGGCTCGTCGAGCGTACGCATAGATGGGTGCAGAGCAGCAGCACCCCAAAGGAGGTAGTACGCGATCCAGCCCACGTCGTAGCTCAGCTGGTGGTTGTAAGCGTCCGTGAGCAGGGCGTACGTGTAGGCGGAGTCGACGGCGAGCAGGGAGACGATGCTTGCGACCAGGAGGTAGAAGGCCGGCGCGCGCTTGCCCTTGTCGACTGCAAGGCGGATCGCGGCGGCGAGGAGCAGGATGTCGCCGAGGGGATAGGCGGCGGACACCGCCTTCTCGAACGACGTCAGGCCGGACAGGTGGATGTTCGGGGCGACGAGAAACACCCACGAAAGCAGGGCGATGCCGACTGTGAGGATGAGTGAGTCGATGACGCCCACCCGGTCACCTTCGGGGTTCCGGCGCCTCACGAGAATGAGCAACCCGGCCACCAAGGCGGGGTAGACAGCGAGATAGACCCCGTCGCCGAGCGACGGGAACTCTACCTCGGCGCCGAACAGCTTAGGGTAGCTGTACGTGTAAAGATCGCCGCCGAAGAACAGGAACTGACCGACGATGAAGAGCATCCAGGCGACGCGTGCGCGGGGCGCGTGCATTCGGATCCCGATCGCGATCGCGATCGACGACGAGAGCCCGAGGAGATTGATGAGAGGGCCGTTTCCCATCAGTGGCGGGAAGGCCACGTACGCCAGAGTGAGAAGGCCACCGAGGATGAGGTAGACAACCCAGGCACGCGCGCGCCAGTCGATGCGGGCGATCGTGTTCACGCCGCATATTCCGCGCTCTGGGCGGGGCGAAGATCGAACCTGTTTGCGAGCTTTGCGAGAACCTCCATGAGCTGTTCGATCTCAGCCTGCGTGTTCGCAGCAGTCATCTGGATCCGGAAACCGACCTCGGTCTTCGGCACAAGTGGATACGCGGCGAGAGTGACGTAGATGCCGTGATCGAAGAGGAAGCGTCCGGCCGCATCGATGTCTTCGTGGCGGGCGAGCGGGACCTCGATGATCGGAAAGCCCGAACGATTCGGGGTGTGGATGCCAAGACGATCGAGGCACTCGAGCACCTGCGCGGTCTTGTGCCACAGGTCCGTCCGAAGAGCGTCGCCGCGTGCCTCGTTGACGTCGAAGCCGGCGAGCACGGTGGCGAGCGAGGCGACCGGGCAAGGACCGGAGTACAGGTACGGGGGGGCGGCCGTCTTGAGGAGCCTCTTGAGCTCGCTCGGGCAGGCGATGAACGCGGCGAGAGACGAATAGGACTTGGAAAAGCCGGAGACGAGCACGATCCGGTCGTACGACTCGTCGAAGTGCCTGACAATGCTGTTCCCACGGAGTCCGTAAGGGGTCGGCTCATCGGGCGCACGCTCCCCAATGACTCCGAATCCGTGCGCGTCGTCGACGTAGAGCAACGCGTCGTACCGGCGGGCAAGCCGAGCAAAATCGCCCAGGTCCGGAGCGTTGCCGGTCATGCTGTTGACCCCGTCCATACAAATCAGCCGTGTAGTCGAGCGGTCCTCCCGCAGCAGCCGCTCGAGATCGTCAGGGTCTTCGAACCGGAATCTCTTGACGGTGGCTCCGCGTGCAGACGCGAACTGGCAGCCGTCGTAGACCGTCTTGTGAGCACGGTTGTCCACGAGGATCGTCCCTTCGCCGGCCAGGACGGGAATCACAGACAGGTGGATGAGGGTGATCGTCGGCAGGACGAGCACGTCCTCGCAGCCCAGAAGCTCGGTGAGACGTTCCTCGATGTGCTGGTAGAGAACAGGGCTGCCGAGCATGCGTGACCAGCTTGGATGGGTTCCCCACTTCTCGAGGTACTCCGGGATCGCCGCAATGATCTCGGCGTCCAGGTCGAATCCGAGGTAGTTACAGGACGCGAAATCAGCGAGCCACTGGTCGCCGATCCGGACCATCCTGCCGTCGATCTCGTCGATGGTCGCGTCCGTCATTGGATTCGACCGCTCGAGCTCGGCCAGCTCGCTGCAAGCCGCGAGCCAGCGATCGATCCAGGGCTGCGACGGGCGCGGCGGGCGGGTGACGTCCGGAAGAGGCGTGCTCATGCGCACAAAGAATCGACATTTGTGCAGGAAACTTTAGGATTCGAGAGAGCTGCGGAGCCTGGCGTTCGGGCGCCGGAGGCCGGACTAACCGAAGCCGAGGATGAACTTGGCGTCGTCGGACATCTTTTCGGGCGACCAGGGCGGGCTCCAGGTCAGCTCCGGCTCCACCTCTTCGACACCCGGCATCTCGCTCACGGTCTCTGCGATCTGCTGCTCGATCAAGGGGCCGACGGGGCACCCCATCGAGGTCAGGCTGTACGTGACGTGCACCTTCGGCCCCTCGACTTCGACGTCGTAGACGAGGCCCAGCTCGACGATGTCCATTCCGAGCTCAGGGTCCTCCACCACTTTCAGCGCCTCGAAGACGTCCTCGCGCGTCGGCATGCAGGCAGTCTAGCTGCCCGCTTTTCGGCCCCGAGTTTTGCCCAGGCTCCAATCGGGAAGACACGGTCAGCTATCGAGAGGAGGCGCATATGAGCATTCTCATGATCGTTCTCATCGTCATTCTCGTCCTGGTCGTTCTCGGCTTCTTCAGCCGCGGCCGCTTCTAGGACCGACGAAGCTCCGAAACAGGCCGTTCGGCCCTTCCAGGCCGGGCGGCCTTTCGTCAGAGTGGAGGCGTGGAGGCCCCCACTCCGTCCCTCGCTGCCGCTGACGAAGCTCTTTCGCTTCCTCGTCTAGGGGGAATGGCCCGCCCGCACGGCGTCGTAATCGTTAGCGAGCGCTACTGGGCCTTCGCACAGTGTGACGGCACTCTCAGCGAGGGGCGGATGCCGAGCTCCGAGACGCGCTGGCGTCGGATCCCGCTCATCCGCGGCCTGGCGCGGCTCTCCACGTCCCTCTCCCCCCTTTTCCGGAAGACCGGCGTCGCGCGCGACCGTGACCGGGCGATCCTGGGCGGTGCTCTCGTCCTCCCCTTCGGGTTCGTCTTCCTGCCGGAGACCGTAGGGCTGGCCATCGGGTTCGCCCTCACCACGATTCTCCTACTAGCCTGGCTCTTCCGAGGACGGACACTCTCGCTGCACGGAGCCGAGCATCGCGCCATCGCGGCAGCCGAGGAACGGCGGCTTTGTTCCACCTGGACGGGAGAGGTGAGACCCTCCCGCTTCTCGAGGCGCTGCGGAACGAACTTCGCCGCCCTGGTTCTGCCTGTCACCTTCGTCGGCGAGAGGCTCTGGCCCCTCACCCCTGCCTTCTACACCCCGGTGGTCCTGACGCTCGTCGCGCTGGCCTTCTCGATGGAGCTCTGGCTCGTGCTCCAGGCACTTCCGCGTCGCCTCGCCAGCCTCTTCCTCCTGCCCGGGTTGAGCCTCCAGCGTCTGACCACCCGCGAGCCCACGCTCGAGGAGACACGTGTCGCGCTACGCGCCGTGGACGCCGTCCTCCGCCGCGAGTTGGATCTCCTCGCGAGGTAGAGCTAGCTGAGCAGTCGCACTTCCTCGCGCCGCTCGCGGGCGAAGAAGTGGATCCCATCGATGAAGCGCACCCAGTTGTGGCGGGTGCACATGACGACGGAGTGCGTCCGGGCGCTGTCCGCGAGATACCGGACACCGCGGAGCAGGTCACTGTTCGAGACGCCGGTCGCGGCGACGATCACCTCGCCGGGCGCGAGCTCCTCGGTCGTGAACGTTCGCTCGATGTCATCGATCCCGTACTCGGCGGCCTGCCCGATCTCGCCGCGTGTGGTCGGCCAGAGCTGTGCCTGGAGCTCTCCGCCGAGGCATCGGAGCGCGGCCGCGGAGATGAGCGCCTGACGGGCGCCGCCGATGCCGATCGCGAGATGGTCGTTCGTCCCCCGGATCGCCGCCGTGATGGACGAGGTGACGTCGCCGTCCGGGATCAGCTTGATGCGCGCGCCGGCGGTGCGGATCTCCTCGATCAGGTCGTGGTGTCGCGGGCGGTCGAGGACGATCGACGTGATGTCGTTGGTATTCCGTCCGAACGCCTCCGCGATCGCGCGAACATTGTCTCCGACCGGGCTCGCCAGATCGATCCGGCCCCGGGCGACCGGGCCGACCGCCATCTTTCGCATGTACATGTCCGGCAGGCGGGGAAACGTCCCCTCGTCGCCCACCGCGATCATGGCCATCGCGCCCGCCTCGCCGCGCGCCACCACACTCCTTCCCTCGAGCGGGTCCGCCGCAAGGTCGTAGACGCTTCCCCCGCGACCGACCTTCGTCCCCATCGCGAGGGGGCTCTCCTGCTCCTCCGCGCCGACGACGATATTGCCTTCGATCGACAGCTCGTCGAGGGCCTCCCGCATGGCGGTGGAGGCCGAGTCCTCCGCCGCTTTGACGTCCCCGCGCCCCAGCCAGCGGCCGCTCGCGAGAGCCGCCCTCTCGGTGACTGCGGCGAAGAGCTCGCAGGGGCAGTTCAGGCGGGAGTCGTCGAGGCTCACGCCGATGGCGCTCCAACGGCCCGTTCCACCTGCTCGAGCACGAGCCGGATCACCGCCTCCGCAGTCCGCTCGACTCGGGAGTTCTCGATCACCGGGACACCTGTCTTCTCGGCCCGCTCGATGAGGTAGGCCTGGATGCGGCGGATGTCGCCCAGCGAGTCAAGGTACTTCTCGACGGGTCGCAGGCCCTCTGAGCCCGCGTCACGGACCCAGAAGTGCCGGGCGTGTTCGTCCTCATCCTGGATCGCGAGCAGGGCCTGGACGACCACGGCCCCCTCGACGGCAGCGGGGACAAGCCCCGGCACGACGTGCACACCCTCGAGCGCCATCGAGTAGCGCTCGGTCAGCGCCCGGTCGATGACGGCGCGGACACCCACGAGCACGTTCCTCGTCTGGTCGTTGAAGCCGACGAGGGTCGGGTCCTTGGCCTCATCCGGGGTGGCGACCGCGGCGGCCGCTTCGAAGCTCGAGTAGTGGATCGAGGGCATGAAGTCGAGCGAGAAGAACGCCCGCATCGTCTGCCGCACGAAGTCCGTGGAGGCGACCCGGGTGATGCCTAGACGATGGGCGACCTCCGTCGTGACCGTCGACTTGCCGGTCCCGGTCGCGCCCCCGATGAGGAGGATGAGAGGAAGATCCAGCTCCTGCAGGGTGCGATAGCGCCTGAGCCCGCAGACGGCCTCCTCCCCCTCGTGCTCGGCCAGCACCTGGGTGGCCAGCTCATTCAGGTGCTCCTCCGTAAAGGTGTCCTCCTCATGCTCGCGCACGAGCTCCTGCTCGATCAGCCGGGCGAGCTCGTAGGCACGCTCGGGCCGGAGGCCGGTTCCGGACAGCGTCTTCGCCATGAGGCCCTTTGAGTACGGAAGCCGCCGACCTTTCTCTCCGCCGAGCGAATCGGGTGGTCGCCTGTCGCTCATAGGCCGACCTTTGGCCTCTGAGCGTGTGGAGGGGGTGTGGGGGAACCGGGAGGTTCCTCCACCGGCTCAAAGAAGGGGGCTCGCGGGGGAAACATGGTTTCCCCCGCGGGAGCGAGCCGGAGGCGAGGGACGCTCACGCTGTCACCCGGGCCGGCGCGAGTGCCCTGAGCCTTGCGTCGAGATCGCCCTCGAGGGACACGACCGCGTTGTCGGCGAAGACGATCTGCACCCCCCGCTCCTCGGCAGCCTCGGCGACGACGTCGATGGCAGCCGCCTTCAGCTCGACGAGGAAGACGTCGGCTGCGCGTGCCGCTTCCGAAGCGACGTCGGCGCGGAGCGCGTCTCGGTTGCTCAGATTGCCGGAAACCATGACGACCTCCGCGCTTTCCGCGCCCGCGAGGTGCGACCGCAGGCGGTCGTG
>DASQGA010000161.1:0-4082 GCA_035632855.1 Gaiellaceae bacterium
CAGCCGTCCGTGAGCGTATTCTCCATCTCCGCGAGCCCTGCCTCGTCGTCCGGGGCCGCGTCGAGGAGTGCGCGAATCTGATCGAACAGAAGGGGGGAATCGTTCGACATTGCAGTCCCCCTAGTATCGACGGGGTGCCGCCGGGCGACCATGGGCCGGTAAGCCTATCTTCGCCGGCGGGGCGACCTAGTAGGGCTCGGCGAAACGAGCGCTGGCCGTCGGGCCGCGCTGCTCGCCCCGAGGCGGCGTCCTCCGTCGCACCGATAGCGCTGCTATCGGCACTCCCTGCGTCCTTGCCTCGGAACGACCATCGCACCCCGACGACGAGCGGCGTTCCACCAATCCCTCCCAGATGGTTAGTCGGTAATTCGCGTCCCGCCTGGATCGCCGCTCTGGGGGCGGCTCTGGCCCTCGCAACGGCCGGCGCCGCGCCGGCGGCGCTCTCCGGCGAGCTGACGCAAGCGCTCACCGCCCCCGGCGTCTCCTGGCAGGCGACGGGAGTGCTCGTCCTCGATCTTCGCGACGGCGGCCTCGTCTACGCGAGGCACGCGAACCGCCCCCTCCGGCCGGCCTCGAACGAGAAGCTGGTCGTCGCACTCGCGGCACTCGACCGCCTCGGCCCCGCGGCGCGCATCCCGACGCGCGTGCTCGGCAGAGGATCCGCGAGCGAATCCGTCTGGCGAGGAGCACTCATCCTGAAGGGCTACGGCGATCCGACCCTCACGGCCTCGGACCTGGCCGTGCTCGCGAAGCGAGTTCGGCTCTCGGGCATCACCAGGGTAACGGGCAAGGTTCTCGCTGACGAGACGTACTTCGATGCCCGTCGCGTCGCCCCGGGCTGGAAGCCGTCCTACTACAAGGAGGAGTGCCCACCGCTCTCGGCGCTCGTGGTCGACGAGGCGAAGGTTCGCGGCCGCACGGTCGGGACGCCTGCGCTCGCCGCGGCGAGAGCGTTTCGCAGTGCGCTGGTGCGCGCGGGCGTCAGGGTGCTGCGAGGCGCCGGCGTGGGCGCAGCCGGCGAGGGCGACACTCTCGTCTCCCAGATCCTCTCTCCCTCGACGGCCGGCCTGGTGAGACAGATGAATCGACAGAGCGACAACTTCATCGCAGAGATGCTCCTGAAACGCCTCGGCGCCCGGGTGCTAGAGCGCGGGAGGACCGCCGCCGGCGTCTCCGTAGCGCTCGACGTCCTGCGCGAACACGGTGTGCCGCTCGCCGGCGTCCGGCTCGCCGACGGCTCCGGCCTCTCGAGCTACGACCGCCTGACTCCGCGCGCCGTCGCCGCCATCTTGATCACGGGGTGGAGCGACCCCGGGTTCCGGCGGCCGTTCGTGAACTCGCTCCCGCTCGCGGGCCTGAACGGCACCCTCGAGGACCGTCTCCGCTCGCCTCCCGCCCGCGGCCTCGTTCGCGCAAAGACCGGGACGACCAGCAATTCCTCGAGCCTCTCGGGCCTGGTCGGAGCGCGATACGTCTTCTCGGTGCTCCAGAACGGAGCTCCGATCCCCTGGCTCTCGGCGCGACAGGGCCAGGACCGGTTCGTGCAGATCCTGGCGGGCCGAGCGACCTAGAGCTAGCCCTCGAGGAGCTTCTTGAAGGCGGCCTCGTCCAGGATGGGAACGCCGGCCTTCTCGGCCTTCGCGAGCTTCGACCCCGGCTCCTCCCCGACCACGAGGCCGGTTGTCTTGCCGGACACGGAGTTGAGCACGCGCGCGCCGAGCTCCTCGAGCGCGGTCGCCGCCTCCTCCCGCGTCCAACCCGAGAGCGTGCCCGTGATCACGTAGGTAGAGCCCGTGAGCCGGCCCTCGACCGGTCGCTCCGCCTCCCCGACCTCGAAGGTCAGACCGAGTTCTCGCAGCTCCTGTACGAGCCGGCGGTTCTCCTGGTCGGAGAACCACTCCGCGATTGCTTCGGCGCGCTCCGGCCCGATTCCCTCGACAGCCATGATGTCCTCCTGGCTCGCCTCCATGAGGCGGTCGACCGAGCCGAAGTGGCGGGCCAGGTTCTGCGCGGTCACCCAGCCGACATCCGGGATGTTCAGCCCGAAGAGAACCCGGAAGAACGGCTGCGACTTCGATCCCTGGATCGCCCCGACGGCGTTCCCGGCCGAGATCTCCCCGTAACCGTCGAGCTCCTGGAGCTGCTCGGCGCTCAGGCGGTAGAGGTCGGGCATCGAACGGAGCAGCCCCTCGTCCCAGAGCCGGTGAACGAACTGTTCCCCCACCCCCTCGATGTCCATCGCCGCGGTCACCCAGTTGATGAGCGTCTCCAGGCCGCGGGAGGGACACGCGCGGTTGGGACAACGGTGCATGACCTCACCCTCGGGCTTGACAACCCCGGCACCGCAGAGTGGGCACCGCTCCGGCATCCGGAACGCCTTCGTCCCCCTGGCGTGCGGCAGGACGGGACCCACCACTTGCGGGATGACGTCGCCCGCGCGCTGGACGATCACCGTGTCGCCCTCGCGGATGTCTTTCCGGTTGATGTCCTCTTGGTTGTGGAGCGTTGCCGTCGAGACCGTGACGCCGCCCACGTGCACCGGCTCGAGCTGCGCCCAGGGGTTCAGGTTCCCCGTCCTCCCGACGCGGATGTGGATCCTCGAAAGCTTGGTCTGGGCCGTCAGCGGAGCCCACTTGAAGGCCCGGGCCCAGCGCGGCCGCGAGTGGAGAGCTCCGAGCCGCCGCTGCTGGTCGATCGAGTCCACCTTGATCACGATCCCGTCGATCTCGTAGTCGAGCTCGATTCGGCGCGTCTCCCAGGCCCGGCAGGCTTCCGCGACCTCCTCGATCGTCTCGAGGCGCTCCGAGTAGGGGTTCGTGCGGAAGCCGCGCTCCCGAAGCCACTCGAGGAGCTCCCACTGGGTCTCGACGTCGACCGCTTCTCGATACCCCGAGCCGTAGACCCAGATCGCGAGCGGCCGCGCAGCGGTGATCGACGAGTCGAGCTGGCGCAGAGTCCCAGCCGCGGCATTTCGCGGATTCGGAGCCGATTTCTTTCCCTCCGAGGCGAGCCGCTTGTTCAGCTCCCGGAACCCGGAAAGCGGAAAGTAGATCTCACCCCGTACCTCGAGCACCGGCGGAGGCGCCTCCCCCCGCGGCAGGCGCAACGACAGCGGGATCGACCGGATCGTCCGCAGGTTGACGGTGATCTCCTCGCCGCGAAAACCGTCGCCCCTGGTGGCTCCGCGGACGAGCCGCCCGTCTTCGTAGACGAGCGAAACAGCGGAGCCGTCGATCTTCGGCTCGATCACATAGGCGACAGGCTCGTCGGAGCCGAGGCGCTTTCGCACGTCGTCCGCCCACTTCTCGAGCGCCTCGTCGGTTGTGACCTTCTCGAGGGAGCCCATCGGGGCCAGGTGCTCGACCTTTGTGAACTTGTCCGAGGGCGGCGCCCCCACGCGCTGCGTCGGCGAGTCCGGCGTCACGAGTTTCGGGTTTGCCGCCTCGAGCGCAAACAGCTCGTCGTAGAGCCGGTCGTACTCGGCGTCCGAGATCTCCGGGTCGTCGAGAACGTGGTAGCGGTGCAGGTGATGGTCGAGCTCGCGGCGGAGCTCCGCTGCCCGGGCGGTCACGGACGTCTGGCTAGACGGCATCGAGCAGCTCGCGCGGCGAGTGGACGATCAGGTCGGCTCCGTACTCGAGCAGCCTCTCGGCAGGGTGGATCTTTCCCCAGGAGACGCCAATCGTGAAGACGCCCGCCGCCTTCCCGGCCTGGATGTCGAAGGGGGAGTCTCCGACGAACGCTGCCTCGGCGGGCGTCGCATCGACCAGCTCGAGTGCGCGCAGCACGGGCTCAGGGTGGGGCTTGTGGAGCTCCGTGTCGTCCGTGGTGACGACGACGTCGAAGTAGCACTCGATGCCGAGCTGCTCGAAGGCGAGATCGACCGTCTGGCGGCGCTTCGCGGTCACGATCCCGAGTTTTCGCCCTTCCGCATGCAAGTGCTCCAGGACCTCCTGCACCCCTTCGAAGGCCTCGAGCTCGTCGTGCAGGGGAGCGTTGTGCGCCCGGTACACGCGGACGAGCTCGTCGGCGCGATCCGCGTCGAAGGACGCCATCTGATCGCGGATCGACGAGCCTCCGAC
>DASQGA010000162.1:0-2460 GCA_035632855.1 Gaiellaceae bacterium
GGAGATTCCGCTCGAGGAGCAGGTCGAGGTGCTCTCGCTTATCGGTGACATCGCCGAGCACGAGGGGCAGCCGAAGGTGCACGCACACGTCGTCGTCGGCCGGCGTGACGGCCGCACGCGCGGCGGACACTTGCTCGAGGCACACGTGTGGCCGACGCTCGAGCTGATGCTCGAGGAGTCGCCCGAGCACCTGCGGAGGCGCATCGACGAAGAGACCGGTCTTCCACTGATCGTACTCTCAGATCCCCAGTGATTTGAGTTCCGCCTACGGCGAATCGCCCGTGCTGGCGAAAATCAGGCGCGCGGTCTCCGGCGGCTCGTCCCAGTGCAGACGGGCCTGCGGAAACCTCGCCATGGCCAGTCGAGCCTGCCGGTGGCGGGCAGACGCGATCGTGTCGGCCCCATCCGATCGTGACGCGTCCAGGGGTCAAATCGGCTCCGTGCTGGGTCGAGCCGTGAACGAGCTCGTGGAACGTCTCGTCGAGCGACGTCGCGGCGGCGAAGCTGCGCATCTCCTCCAGCATCACATCCGGCGGAAGGCGCCAGGGCCGAGGGGAGAACTGCGGGAAGAGCAGCGTTCGCCCGACCGGGTTTCCCGTGAAGAGGGGCATCACGGGTTGGAGCAGACGAACCAGGCGATCGACGCGCGGATCGACCTGGAAGAACCGGAGGGCACCTTGTCGCCAGAAGCCTCGGGGCCAAGGGCGACTGTCGAGCCCGGCACGCCGCGTCGCGTCGCGCGAGCTCGAGCACGAGACGCGCTCCCATCGAGCTACCGACCAGGTCGCCCTCGTCGAGGTCGTGCTCGGAGAGGAATGCGGTCACCGCGTCTGCGAGGGCGGCAATCGAGGGCTTGACGGGAAGGGGGGACTCTGGCCGAAGCCGGGGAGGTGAGCGCGATCACCGCTCGGCGGTCAGCGTTCGAGGATCGGAGACAAGGTGCGCCAGCTACTGCTCCTCGTTCGTGCGATGGAGGAGTCGGGTCTCTCAGCGATCGTCGAATACGTGCTCCACCAGAAGCAGCAACTCGGCTGCCTACGTGTGCGCGAGGGCCTGATCTTGCTCGAGGCCATGTACTTCGCCGACGAGATACGTCCGGTCGAGGGCATCGCGCCGAAACGCAAATCGAAAGTCGACAAGCGCGAGCTCGAGATGGCGCAGACGCTCATCGACCGCTTCACATCCGACTTCGATCACGGCAAGTACGAAGACAAGTATCGAGAGCGTCTTTTGAAGATCGTGAAACGCAAACGTCGCGGGGAGGAGGTCCATGCGCCTCCGCCCGAGCGCCCGGAGACACCTTCCGACCTCCTCGAGGCGTTGCGGGCGAGCGTGGAGGCGGCAAAAGGTGCGAAGAACGGGCGCTCGAAGAAGCGCGCGGCCCCTCGCCGCAAGGCGAAAGCACGAAAGCGCTTAGACCGCGCCTCCCTCACTGCGCAGCGAGAAGGACGGGACGCCGTCCGGGATGCGCGGATCCTCGACGAGTTGGCCGTCAGTGAGGTCGAGCCCGAGCAGCGTCCGCATGGCCAGAAGCGGAGCTCCGGCTGCGAACGACTGCGGCCGGGAGGCGCCGTCGTACTCCACGGGAGATCCCGTCTCAGCGCGGTCGAATCCGGCGAAGAGCTCGGGGAGCCGGCCGTCGAAGGCCTCCGCAGCCTCGAGCAGCGCGACTGCAACGCGGCTCGCCTCGTCGCGGAAGCCGTAGCGACGCATGCCCTCGGCAGCAAGTGCCGTGTCGTGCGGCCAGACGGTCCCATTGTGGTACTCAAGCGGGTTGTACCCGGCCTCGCCAGCGGACATCGTGCGGATTCCCCATCCGCTCCAGAGCTCGGGCGACAGCAACTTCGTGACGGTTGCGCTTGCACGCTCCGAGAGCGCAAGACCGCTCCAGAGCACGTGCCCGATGTTCGAGGTCAGCGCGTCGACCTGCCGCTTCTCGCCGTCGAGAGCGAGAACGTAGTGCCCTCGCTCGTCGCTCCAGAACGCCGCCTCGAAACGCTCTTGAAGCACCTCTGCACGACCGAGCAGGTCGTCCGCAAGCGCGGCATCGTCCCACACGCCGCGAGCCAGGCGGGCTGAGCGCCGCAGCGCATCGAACGCGTATCCCTGCACCTCGCAGGTCGCGATCGGCGGTGTTGCCTGCGTGCCGTCGGCGAAGAGGATGGCGTTCCCGGAGTCCTTCCAGCCCTGGTTGTCGAGGCCTTCCGGGGAACGCTTGAGGTACTCGAGCAACCCGTCCCCGTCGAGGTCGCCCTCTTCCTCGATCCAGCGGAGTGCTGCCCGTGCCGGCGCCTCGAGCGAGCGGACGAGTTCGGTGTCGCCCGTCCACAGCTCGTACTCGTCGAGGAGGACGAGGAAGAGCGGCGTCGTGTCGTGGGCTCCGAAGTACGGGGACTGCGGCGTATCGCGGAGAACGGTCAGCTCGCCGTGACGGAGCTCGTGCAGGATCTTCCCGGGCTC
>DASQGA010000163.1:0-5988 GCA_035632855.1 Gaiellaceae bacterium
CGTGGTCGTCCAGTAGAACATGAGACCCATCGGGAAGCCGAGGATGAAGGGGATGAAGACGATCGGAAGCGCCATGAAGAGGTACTTCTGGCGCTGGTCCATCGTCGCCGACATGAAGAGCGTCGAGGTGACCTGGCTGCCCACGTAGAGCAGGAGCAAGAGCAGCCCGGAGTAGTTCGGACCGCTCAGGTGGTCGCCGATGTTGTCGGTGATGCTCGGGACGATGTTCAAGAAGCCGAGGTCCGAGTTCGGGTACCTCGGGTAGACCTCTTTCTCGAAGTCCTTGAGCACAAAGAAGAGCGAGATGAAGATCGGGATCTGCAAAGCGATCGGGAGGCACGAGGTGAGCGGGTTCACCTGGTTGTCCCGGTAGAACTGCATCACTTCCTCTTGTTGACGCTTCTTGTCGTTCTTGTACTTCGCCTGGAGCGCCTTGAGCTCCGGCGCGAGAAGCTGGAGCTTCTGCATCGAGCGAATCTGCTTCACGGTCAGCGGCACCAACACCATCCGCACCATGAGCGTGAGCGCGATGATCGCGAAGGCCCATGAGAGCCCGGCGGACGCGTGGAGCCATTCGAGAAGCGAAGTGAGCGGCCGCTCGATCGGCTCGAGGATGGCGATCGGGCCGATCACGGACGTGCTCCGAAGATCGTCTGGTCACACGCGTAGTCGACGCCTCCGTGACTCCACGGATTGCAGCGGAGCAGACGCCACCCTGCAAGCACGGTGCCGCGTGCGAGCCCGTACTCGCGGAGCGCGTCGAGCGCGTACTGCGAGCACGATGGGTGGTACCTGCAGCGCGCCGGGAGGAGTGGGCTGAGCAGACGCTGGTAACCGATGACGAGAAGCCGGAGGAGCACGGTCATGCCCGGGCTCCCCGGTCGACACCCTCGGCCAGCCGGAAGACCTCGCCTACGCGTTCGCCGAGCCACTCGAAGCCGTTGGCCTCGGCCGCCTCCGCGAATCCCGGCCGCACGATTAGGACGAAGTCACGCCCGCGAGGCATGTTCTCCTGGAGCTGCTCGAACGCCACGCGGAGGCGACGCTTGACGCGGTTTCGCTCCACCGCGCCGCCGACCTTCCTCGAGACGGCGAGCCCCAGCCGCGATTCCTCTTCCTCCTCGTCGGGACGCGGGAAGGCGTAGAGGACGAGGTAGCGCGTCGATACCGACCGGCCTTGGCGGTAGACGGCGTCGAAGTCCCGCGAGCGCGAGAGTCGGTTGCGGCGCTTCATGCCCCTCGTGGCCTGCGCCTCAGGCGGAAAGGCGCTTGCGTCCCTTGGCACGGCGACGCTTCAGGATCGCGCGGCCTGCCCGGGTCTGCATCCTCGCGCGGAACCCGTGCCGGCGCTTCCTCCGGCGGACATTCGGTTGAAAGGTTCGCTTCACGAATAAGGCCCAAAGAAGAGGCCGCTCCGGGCGACCGCAGCCAGTATAGAGAAGGGCCGGAGGCCTCGGCGAGGAACATTTTCGGGTCTCGACAATCCACAGCCATGAGGGGGCTTGCGAAGCCACGAAGCGGACGCTTTTCCACATTGTGGAGACGGGTGTGGATAACTAGATAATCCCTGCAAATCGCGTCGTTTTTGCCGAGCCTTCGCGCCCGGGCCGGCCGTTGTGAGACGTTCTAAACGCTGCTATAGTCGCCGCTTCCCGAAGTCTGGCTAGGAGCGAATCGAGCGGGTGGAGCGTCCTGTAGAGCTGAGCGCGGAATCGTTGTGGACCGAGGTTGCCGCGCGGCTCCGGGACGCACTAAACGACACCACCTTCCAGACGTGGTTTGACGGCGCGTCGGGGGGTGAGTTCGAGGGCGAGGCTTTCATCGTCGTCGTCCCGAATGACTTCACGCGTGAGTGGATCGAAGGTCATTTCCTCGGGCTCGTCGAGGCCGCGGTTCAGGACGTGACCGGGGAGGAACGGCGCGTTCGCGTGGTCGTCCGCGAGGAGGGGGAAGCACACCCACGGGAGACGGGACCTGCGAGCACCGCACCCACGCGACGTGGCCCCGAGGGCATAAATCCGAAGTACACCTTCGACTCCTTCGTCATCGGCTCGTCGAACCGCTTCGCCCACGCCGCCGCCCTTGCGGTCGCCGAAGCGCCGGCCCAGGCCTACAACCCACTCTTCATCTACGGAGGTACCGGCCTCGGCAAGACCCATCTCCAACAGGCGATCGCAGCCTACGTGACCGAGCACGCCGGCGACCTGGCCGCTCGCTACGTCACGAGCGAGACGTTCATGAACGACTTCATCAACTCGCTGCGCGACAAGCGGATCGAGGGCTTCAAACACCGGTACCGCCACTACGACGTCCTCCTGATCGACGACATCCAGTTCTTCGAGGGCAAGGAGCGGATCCAGGAGGAGTTCTTCCACACCTTCAACGCGCTCTACGAGGCGGGCCGGCAGATCGTGATTTCTTCCGACCGGCCACCCCGGGACATCGCGACGCTCGAGGCGCGGCTCCGGTCCCGGTTCGAGTGGGGCTTGATCACCGACATCCAGCCCCCTGATCTCGAGACTCGGATCGCCATCCTGCGAAAGAAGGTGAAGGTCGACGGGATCCACGTTACCGATCCGCAGGTGCTGAGCTTCATCGCCGGCCGGATCTCCACGAACATCCGGGAGCTCGAAGGGGCGCTGACAAGAGTGGTCGCCTTCTCCTCGCTGACCGGGCGCCCGATGACCGTCGAGCTCGCACAGGAAGTCCTGAAGGACGTGTTTCCTCAGGGCGACGTGCCCGAGATCTCGGTCGAGCGGATCCAGGAGACGGTCATCGACCGGTTCGGCATCACCATGCAGGAACTGACCGGCGAGCGGCGATCCCAGTCGATCGTCTATCCCCGCCAGGTCGCCATGTATCTCTGCCGCGAGCTCACGGATAGCTCGCTGCCCAAGATCGGGAAGAAGTTTGGCGGTCGCGATCACACCACGGTCATCCACGCCACCTCGAAGATCGCAAGGCTCCTCCAGGAGGACCGGAGCGTCTACAACCTCGTCCAGGAGCTCACGGCGCGGATCAAGCAGGTCCGTTGACAACACGGTGGGGACAAGCGCCTGAAACTGAGGAAACTTTCCTGTCCCTTTCTGGACCTGTGCAGAAGGCGTTCTTGTCCCCACAGACCGTCCTCAGGGTCGGAGACCAGAATTCCAGCGCTGGAGCGGCGGAGCACTGTCTTCCCCACCGTGCACACTCCTTATGACTATGACTAAGGTTTTCTTTAAATGACTTCTATGGATACCGTGGTCGCCACCCGCATGAAGGTGACGTGCCCGCGAGAGGAACTCGCCCAGAAGCTGGGGGTCGTCGGGCGCGCCGTCTCCTCCCGGACGAGCGTCAACATCCTCACGGGCATCCTGCTTCGGGCTGAGGGCGGCCGGCTTTCGCTCGCCGCCACCGACATGGAGATCTCCCTCCGCGTCACGCTCGGCGCGCAGGTCGAAGAGGAAGGCTCCGTGGTCATTCCAGGCCGCCTCCTCGTCGACATCGTCCGCCTTTTGCCCTCTGGGGAAGTGACGCTCGAGCACCGGGCCGAGGAGGGCATCGCGCACCTCGTCTGCGGTTCTGCCTCCTACGGTCTTCACACCTATAGCCCGGATGACTTCCCACGGCTTCCGGAGATCGCCCCGGACGAGAGCTTCTCAATCGAGCGGGCGGCGCTTCTCGACACGATCATGAAGGTGGGCCGCTCCGCGTCACGGGACGAGTCCCGCCCGGTCCTGACCGGCGTGCTCGTCCGTTTCGACGCCGGCAAGCTGATCATGGCCGCCACCGACTCGTACCGGCTCAGCGTGAAGGAGACCGTCATCACCGAGGGCCCAGCCGGCGAGGTCGAGGCGATCGTCCCTGCCAGAGCCCTCTCTGAGCTCGCCCGGATCGCGCAGGCGAGCGATGCGGACTCGCTCACCGTCGGGATCCAGGAGAATCAGATCGTCTTTGGCGTCGACGACGTGTGGTTGACCGCCAGGCGGATCGACGGACAGTTTCCGAACTATCGCCAGCTTCTTCCCGAGACCTTCGAGGCGGAGGTCGAGCTTCCACGCGAAGAGCTGCTGGACGTCGTTCGCCGCACTGGGCTCATGGCCCAGCGGAAGTCCCCGCTTCGCTTGCGGTTCGAGGAGGGCCAGCTGACGATCTCGGCGCAGACGCAGGACGTTGGAGAGGCGCACGAATCGTTGCCCGCGGCGTACACGGCCGATCCGATCGAGATCGGCTTCAACGCGGAATTCCTTCGCGACGGTCTCGAGTCGCTTGAAGACGACCAGGTGCGGTTGAAGCTAATCAGCCCTCTGCGCCCGGGTCTCATCCAGGGCGTAGGAGACGACTTTCTGTACCTGATCATGCCGATCCGCCTCGCCGGCTGATCGTCGACCACGTCTCCCTTCGCGACTTTCGCTCGTACGCCGCGCTCGAGCTCGATCTGGTGCCCGGCCTCGTCGTCGTGATCGGAAGGAACGGTGTCGGCAAGACCAATCTCCTGGAAGCGATCCACGTTGGCAGCCAGGGTTTTTCGCCCCGGACGAGAGCGGAGGCCCGCCTCGTCCGCTTCGGGCAGGACGCCGCCAGAGTGTCTCTCTCAGGCGAAGACCGGAACGTGGCCGTCTCGACACAAGTGACCATCGCGGCCCGCGACAAGCGTGTCCTCGTGAACGGCGCCGCAGCGCGAGGCCCTGACGAGCTCAGAGGCAGGCTCGCGACGCTGGTCTTCCTGCCCGACCGTCTCGCTGTCGTCAAAGGGGGCCCTCTCGTCCGACGCGCCTACATCGACAGGATGCTCGGCAGGGTGTTTCCGGCGCAAGCGCGGCTCCCGTCCGAGTACAGCCGCTCGCTCGCTCAGCGAAACGAGGCGCTCCGCCACGTTCGTGCGGGTACGTCGACGCTCGAGGCGGTGGAGCCGTGGACTGCGCGAGTGGCAGCGCTCGGAACCGAACTCGACGCCGTCCGCGCTGAGCTGGTCGCGAGCCTCACACCTGGGGTCGAGGCCGCCGGCGAAGTCCTCGGACTCGCGAAGCTTGCGCTGGCATATGAGCCGCGGCCCCTGACCGAATCTCAGCTCTCCGAGCGGCTTGAGCGGGATGTCGAGCGGGGCCTCACGGGCGTCGGCCCGCATCTCCGTGATGTCGGTATCGCGGCTGCCGGGCGCGAGCTCCGGAGCTTCGGCTCCCAGGGTGAGCAGCGAGTCGCCGTCCTCGCCCTCGTACTCGCTGAAGCCGGCCTGTCGTCCGAGAGCCGGGGGGAACCGCCGCTCCTGCTGCTCGACGACGTGCTCTCGGAGCTCGACGGGCAGCGCCGCCACGCTCTTCTCGATGTGCTCCCGGCCGGTGGGCAGACCGTCATCACGACGACGTCTACCGATGCGCTTCCCGCCGGCACACGCAACGCCGCGCTTGTCGTCGCGGTGACGCCGGGGAAGGCTCGCGCAGCATGACGTGGCTGCCGGAGCGAATCGGAGAGGACGTCCGGGGCGAGCTGGCTAGATTCGGGCCCGCGGGTGCGATGGGGGACGTCGTTGCCGCCTGGCCCGTCGCGGTCGGGGACGGCATTGCAGCGAACGCGTGGCCCGCCCGGATTGCGCGGGACGGAACCCTGCACGTCAATACGAGCTCGAGTGCCTGGGCTTTCGAGCTGACACAGCTCCGGGAGAAGATCGCCGAGAGCCTCGCCGAGACCCTTGGCGCGATTGCCCCCACGAAGTTCAGGTTCGCCCCGGGGCCGATACCGGAGGCTGCTGCCGAGCCTGTGAAAGAAGGTGCGCGGACCGTGCTAAAAGTGCCACCCGAGCTCAAGGAGGAAGGGCGCCGGATGGCGGCGGGAATCGAGGACGAAAGCCTGCGGGAGGCCGTCGCTGCAGCCGCTGCAGCCAGCCTCGCGGCCCGGGCTGCCAACCGAGCGTTCTGGTAGACTCTAAGAGGTTCGTAAACCCCTTTTTAGCAGGACTTTTTTCTGACAGAGACGACGTATTCCGCCAAGGACATCACCGTGCTCGAG
>DASQGA010000164.1:0-7003 GCA_035632855.1 Gaiellaceae bacterium
CTACAAGGTGAACCTGATTCCGTACAACCCGACCGGGATGTACGAAGGCTCGAGCCGAGACGCAATCGCAGCCTTCAAGCACGTTCTCGACCGCGCGCGCCTTCCTGCGACGGTCCGGCTCACGCGCGGGCGGGACATCGCCGCAGCCTGCGGCCAACTCGCAGCGGCACCCTAGGGTTGCTCCGGAAGACTCATGGGTAGACCCAGGCATGGCCTGGGGCACGACTCTCGACGCCGCGGCCGCCGGGCGAAGCGCAAGGCGTGCCGCTCGCGCCCCGTGGGTGGAGTGGCTCGCCCGCTTCGGAATGGTTGCCCAGGGCTTCCTCTACGGCACCGTCGCAGTGCTCGCGATCAAAGTCGCCCTCGATCAGGGCGGCAAGACGACCGACCAGAGTGGTGCCCTCCGGACGCTGGCGAGCGAAGGCTTCGGAAAATGGCTGCTCGTCCTGCTCGCGATCGGGCTCGGCGGCTACGCTCTCTGGCGCTTCGTCGTCGCGGCGCTCGGCGAGAAGGTCGAGCACGGCGAGGACGTCGGCGCCGGCAAGCGCCTGGTCTACGCAGCGCGCGGCGTGATCTACGCAGGCCTCTGCTGGACTGCCGTCTCGATCGTCGTCGACGCCGGCAGCTCGGGCGGCGGCGGCGGCAAGCAGGAGAAGGCGGCCGCTGTCGTGCTCGACTGGCCGGGCGGCATCGCCCTCGTGACTGCGATCGGCCTCGGAATCCTGGGGTACGGCGTCTGGAACGTCTACAAGGGCCTCTCGTGCCGCTTCATGAAGGACATGAAGACGGAGGAGACGAACGAGACCGGCCGCCGCTGGATCCGGAGGACAGGGCTGGTCGGCCACGTGGCCCGGGGGATCGTCTTCGGCCTCATCGGCGTCTTCCTCGTCAAGGCGGCGCTCGAGTACGACCCGGACGAGGCGATCGGGCTCGACGGCGCCCTCCAGAAGCTTGCATCGCAGTCCTACGGTGACGCCCTGCTCGGGCTTGTCGCAGGGGGACTCCTTGCCTACGGCATCTTTTGCCTCGCGCGCGCACGCTACCGCGAGGTCTGACCGACCGGCCTCGCAACGCCTCCGGTTTTCCCTCTTCAAAGCGGCAGAGGTTCCGCCTACCATGCCGGGTGTGATCCACCGGATTCTCGCCACCATCCTTGTCGCAAGCGCCTTCGGCGCCGCCGTGCCCGCTGCCGGCGTGCCGTTGCCACAGATCCCGCGAGGCGTCACGGTGGGAGGCGTCGCGGTCGGAGGGCTGACCTTCGAACCAGCCCGCGCCAAGGTGGAAGCACGCTTCGATGAGCCGATCCGCGTCTTCCATAACGACAAGGTCTGGCACGCGTCACCGGCTTCGCTCGGCGCGAACGCGACGATCCAGGACGCGATCGTGCGCGCCGTCGACGCGAAGCGCGGACAGAGGATCAAGCTTCGGGTCGACGTCGACCGCGCTGCCGTCCGACGCTTCGTCGCCCGGCTCGACCGGAAGTACCACCGGCCGGCGGTCGACGCGAAGCTGATCGGTCTCTCGAACCTGGCTCCGTCCTTCACAGAGGCGAAGCCGGGTCAGCAGGTGGCCAGGAAGACGCTCCTCCGCCAGCTGGTGCAGGCACTACGATCGACGTGGCGAGGCGCGCAGATCGCCCTCCCGCTGGAACGGATCCAGCCGAAGGTGACCAGCTCGACCTATGGACCGATCGTCGTTATCCGCCGGGGCTCGAACCGGCTCGCGCTCTACAAGGGGCATTCGCTCGTGCGCGCGTTCGGCGTGGCGACCGGGCAGGCGAAGTACCCGACACCGCTCGGCACGTTCGAGATCGTCAGCATGCAGCGACATCCGTGGTGGCTGCCGCCGGACAGCGACTGGGCGAAGGACGAGAAGCCGATTCCGCCCGGCCCTGGCACCCCGCTCGGCACGCGCTGGATGGGCCTGACTGCGCCCGGGGTCGGGATCCACGCCACGCCCGATGCCGCTTCGATCGGCTACTCGGCCTCGCACGGGTGCATCCGGATGAGGATCCCGGACGCCGAGGCGCTCTTCACGAGCGTGGACACCGGCACCCCCGTCTTTATCGTCAGCGCCTGATTCTTCGCCTCACGCAGACCGAGGCGCGACGCCTGGCCGTCACGCGCCAGCACCTTGCAGGCGCCCGGCCGAGTGCTGACGAGGACGGTGTGCTGGACCTGGTGCGCGCCCTCGGGTGCCTGCAGCTCGATCCGCTGAACGTCGTCGCGCGGACCCACCTCCTCGTCCTCAGGAGCCGTGTCGGGCACTTCGAACCGGCCGTCCTCGAATCGCTGCTCTGGGGTCGGCGGGAGCTCTTCGAATTCTGGGCGCACGCCGCCTCGATCGTCCCGACGTCAGACTATCCGATCCACGAGGCGACCCTGATGCGCGGCTACCCAACGGGGACCCGCGCGTGGCACGAGCAGCTCCGGGCCTGGGTGGCGGCCAACGACACGCTCCGCCGCCAGATGCTCGCAGAGCTCAGGAAGCGGGGCCCGCTTCGAACCGGCGAGTTCTCGGGCCGGGTCGCGATCCCCTGGAACTCGACCGGGTGGACCCGAGGCATGGAGGTCAGTCGCATGCTCGACTACCTCTGGATGCGCGGCTCCATCGCCGTCGTAGGACGGAAAGGGCAGTCGCGGGTCTGGGATCTCTCCGAGCGCTGGCTCCCGAATCGGAGGGCCGCACGGCCTCGCCTCTCGGTTCGCAAGGCCGTTTCCCTGGCCGCCGAGCGCTCGCTTCGAGCCTTGGGTGCGGGCAAGGCGCGCCACATTGCAGAGCATTTCGTCCGGGGTCGCTATCCCGGGCTCGAGAGCGCTCTCCGCGCGTTGGTACGCGACGGGCGCGTGGTGGAGGCGGAGATCCTCAGGGAAGAGGGAGAGCCCTGGCCCGGCACCTGGTACGTGCACGCGGACGACGTCCCGCTCGTCGAAGCTCTCAGGGGCGGAGCGTTCGAGCCTCGCACAACGCTTCTGTCCCCGTTCGACAACCTGATCGCCGACCGGTCGCGCACCGAGCAGCTCTTCGGCTTCCGCTTCCGCATCGAGATCTACGTCCCCAAGGCGAGGCGGGAGTACGGCTACTACGTGCTCCCGATCCTCCACGGAGACTCACTGATCGGCCGCGTCGACCCGACCTACGACCGCAAAGAGCGCCGCCTGGTCGTGAACGCGGTTCATGCCGAGCCCGGTCAGGGGCCGGAGACGGGCCCGGCAGTGTCCACGGCGCTCGAAGAGCTCGGCACCTTCCTCGGCGCCCGGTCGATCGACCTCGCCGGCCCAGTCCCTCCGATGTGGCGAAAGGCTCTGCGCTAGGCAGGAGCGCGCGGGCGCTCATCCATCCGGCGGATCCACGCTCCGATCTGCGGGTGGGTGACGCCGAGGGGCAGGTTCTCGACCAGAACGCGGTGGAAGAGCTCTTCGTCCTCGGGATGGTGCAAAAGTGCGTACTTCAGGAACGGGAACGCAGCGCAGTCCGCGGCCGAGAACTCGCCGAGGAGGTACTCGCGGCCGGTCAGCATGCCCTCGAAGATCTCGAGCGAGGCGGCCATCTCGGCTCCGAGCTCAGCGATTCGCGTCCGGTCCGGATTGAGCCCGGCAAGGGCGTCCGCAATCGCGTTGGGCGGCGCCTTCCAGACCCGGTTGAACCAGTCGACGAAGACGACGCACTCGGCGCGACGGGCCGAATCCCTTGGGTACAGGGGCGGATCGGGATAGCGTTCCTCCAGGTACTCGAGGATGTGCGTCGAGTCCGAGACGACACGGCCGTCGTCCTCGAGCACCGGCACGAGGCTCTGGCCGCTCGCGGCGACGATGGGGCTCCGGTCAGCCGGGTCGACGTCGACCGGCTCGGCCTCGAGTCCCTTGTGGCCGAGCGCGAGGGCGACGCGCTCGACGTTGGTGGAGAACGGGATCCGGTAGAGGCGCATCACGACACCCTGCTGTCCTTGTAACACCGTGTTACTTGGACGCTTCGGGGTTCGCGAGTACCGGGCCCGAAGTGCTCCAGCACCAGCTCGAGCACCTTCGGTTCGCGGTCTCCCGTGAAGTGGCCCCCGCCCGGCTCGACGACCACCTCCGCCCCGACCCGCGCCTCACACGCCCGTGCGTTGGCTTCCCAGTCCGACGTGTAGGGGTCGTCCCTGGAGAGCAGCGCGACGACCTTGCCGGCTGCGGCACGTGCGGCTGCATCGTCGAGGGGCGTCGCCCAGAGCTCGCTCGTCTCGTCCCGCGAATCCTCGTCGAGCCAAAACCACGGCGCGACCAAGAGACAGCCCTCGACCGGAGGGCCGCCCTCCGCGAGCGACCTGACGATGGTCTGGCAGCCGATGCTATGACCGACGAGCACCGTCGCGGCCCGATCCCGGGGATCCTCTCCGAGCCATTCCGCGAGGGCGGGCACCCACGTCTCGGGCCGCGGCGTGTCCGGGGCGGGTAGCTCCGGAATCCCGATCGCGTCGAACGGAGGCGGGTCGAGAGCGCGCAGCTCGTCCCGAAGCCACGGATACCAATCCGCGCCGGGCGCGCCACCCCAGCGGTGGACAATCCCGAGGCGGCGCATGTCGCTAAGCCCCCTTTTGGACCTCGAGGGCCTCGCCCGCGGCGGGCTGGCCGGACAGATCCGGATGCTCCTCGAACCCGTACTTGACGATCGCGCGCTTCGCAGCCTTGACCTCGTCGAGCCGGCGAACCGGCCGGCTGTGGGGCGCGTCCTTCACGAGCCCCGGATCCTCGGCGGCCTCCCCGGCGATCGACCGCATGGCCCGGATGAAGTCGTCCAGCGTCTCCTTGGGCTCGGTCTCCGTCGGCTCGATCATGAGCGCCTCGGGCACGATCAGCGGGAAGTAGATCGTCGGCGGGTGGAACCCGTAGTCCATGAGCCGCTTGGCGACGTCGAGGGCGCTGACGCCGTGCTCGCGCTTCAAGGGGCGCGCGGAGAGCACGAACTCGTGCATGCAGAGCCGGTCGAAGGGAAGCTCGTAGACGTCCCGGAGGCGCGCCAGCATGTAGTTCGCGTTCAGAACAGCGGCCTCGGACATGGCCCGAAGCCCCGGCCCGTACGCGCGAATGAACGCGTAGGAGCGCACGAAGACGCCGAACGGCCCGCAGAAGCCCCGCACCTTGCCGATCGACTTCGGCCGGTCGTAGTCGAGCCGGAACACTTCTCCCTCCCGGACGACCGCGGGTGCGGGCAGGAAGGGCTCGAGGGTTTCCCGGACGGCGACTGGCCCACCGCCGGGGCCGCCGCCGCCGTGTGGCTGCGAGAAGGTCTTGTGGAGGTTGTAGTGAATGATGTCGAAGCCCATGTCGCCGGGGCGCGAGATGCCGCACACCGCGTTCAGGTTCGCTCCGTCGTAGTAGAGGAGCGCTCCCGCGTCGTGGAAGATCTCCGCGACCTCCTCGATGTGCTCGTCGAAGAGCCCAAGCGTCGAAGGGTTCGTGAGCATGAGTCCCGCGGTGCTCTCGTCGACCTTCGCACGCAGGTCGTCGAGGTCGAGGTTCCCTCGCTCGTCCGTCTCGACCTTCTTGAGCTGGTAGCCGGACATCGTCACGCTCGCCGGGTTCGTGCCGTGCGCAGTGTCCGCGGTAATGACGGTCGTCCGCTGCTCACCCTCGCCTCGATCCGCAAAATAGGCGCGCATGAGCATGAGCCCGGTTAGCTCTCCCTGAGAGCCGGCCGCAGGCTGGAGCGAGACCGCGTCGAGCCCCGCGACCTCAGCGAGGATCTCTTGCAGGCGCCACATCAGCTCGAGGGCGCCCTGCGACCCCTCCTCCTCCTGGTGTGGGTGCAGGTCGCGGAAGCCCGGCAGCATGACGACGCGCTCGTTGACGCGCGGGTTGTGTTTCATCGTGCACGAGCCGAGCGGGTAGAAGCCCGTGTCGACGCCGAAGGTCCGATCGGCGAGCGCCGTGAAGTGCCTGACGACCTCCGGCTCGGCGAGCTCGGGCAGGCGTGGCGGTCGCTCGCGCCGGAGCCCTTCCGGGACGTCGACCTTCGGCAGGTCGTAGGCCGGCAGGCTCGAAGCACGCCGCCCCGGTTGCGACTTCTCGAAGATCAGCTTCACGCGGCGACGACCTCCTCGAGGACGGCGGCCAGGCGGTCGATGTCCGCCGGGCTCCGTTTCTCGGTCACGCAGACGAGCAGCGCGTCGTCCAGGCCCTCGTAGTCCCGGCCAAGTGCATACCCGGGATGAACGCCACGCTCGCGGGCGGCCCGGATCACGTCCTGTCCACTCCGTCCGACGCGGACGGCAAACTCCTTGAACGTTGCCTGGTCTGGAAACACCGGCTGGAGCCCGAGCTGCTCCTTCGCGTAAGCCCCGAGCCCCATGCAGGTCTCGCCCACCTCCCGGAGCCCCTGGGGGCCAAGCCAGCTCAGATAGACGAGACCAGCGAGGGCGAGGAGGGTCTGATTCGTGGTCATGTTGTGGGTGGCCTTCTCGCGTCGGATGTGCTGCTCGCGCGTCTGGAGCGTCAGGACGAACCCGCGCTTGCCGTCGAGGTCGGTGGTTTCGCCGATGATGCGGCCAGGCATCCGTCGGATGAAGTCCTGCTTGGCTGCGAAGAACCCGTAGTGCGGGCCGCCGTAGGAGAGGTAGTTCCCGGCACCCTGGCCCTCACCGATCGCGACCACGCAGCCATAGGCCCCGGGCGCCTCCAGAACGCCGAGGGAGAGGGGATCGACCAGGGCGACCGCGAGCGCTTCCGCGTCATTCGCCGCTGCCGCCAGCTCGGGGGCCGGCTCGAGGGAGCCGAAGAAGTTTGGCTGCTGGAAGATGACGCAGGCGGCACCCTCCGCTGTGCGCCGGAGCTCCTCCGGGTCGGTGACGCCGTCTCGGTGCGGCACCTCGACGACCTCGAGTCCGAAGCCGGGCGCGTAGGTCTTCACGACCTGCCGGGTCTGCGGGTTCAGCGTCTCGGCCAGCACGACCTTCGTCCTCCCGGTGACGTGCTTGGCCACGTAGCAGGCGTCGGCCGCCACCGTGGTGCCGTCGTAGCCGGAA